>NZ_JBHYRR010000016.1:0-68314 GCF_047974155.1 Megasphaera jansseni
GCAGGCAGTCCTTTTGAAATACACGCAGGCCGCAGGTGGCCGGTCGCAGTTCGCAAAAAAAAACACGGCCAGCGGCCTTGTGCGTAGGGGCTTCCACGTGGGAAGCCCGCTAGAGAGATTCAACCACAGCCAATTCGGGTATAATGGCAGGTTTTTACGAGCTACGAACAACGAGACACGGCTTTTCCTCGGACTCAGATGCGGCGTTCCGCCGCGACAGACTCATGGAATAAACGCAGGCCGCAGACCGCAGATGGCAGGCCGCTGCGGTCCTGTGGACCGCAAAAAAATACACAGCCCACGGCCTGTACGTAAAGGCTAGACTGTAGGGGCTTCCACGTGGGAAGCCCGCTAGAGAGATTCAATCACAGCCAATTCGGGTATAATGGCAGGTTTTTACGAGCCACGAACAACGAACCACGAGCCACTATTTTTTCACGAGCCGAGGGTCATTCGAGGCGATGCCGTCAATTTGAGTTTGTCGACGTAAAGCGGCATCTGAGTCCGAAGCGGCCTGCGAACTGCGGCCTGCGGTCTGCAGGGCCGTTAGACTCCAAACTCGATGAACGACGAACGGCTTACGATAACGAAACATAACGATTTCCTGGTTGTACAAAAAAATCAAAATTTGGTACAATGAAGTCAAAAGGAGGTGTAGCCGATGAATGAAGAGATAATGCAGGATGTAAAGGAGCAGCTGGCAGGGGCGTTGGATTACGATCAAGCAGCGAAAGGCGTTTTGTCGCAGAAAAAGGTGCTGGCTTATATCTTGAAACGGACGGTTCCCGAATTTGAATCGGCCAGCCTCGATGATATTGCCAATATCTACATCGAAGGGACGCCAGAAGTCAGTACGGTTCCGGTCTCTAAGGATAAAACGAACGCGGTTCGCCACGCCTTAGAGCGACAGGATACACCGAAGATTAAAGGGGCACAGAATGAAGATAACAGCATAACGGAAGGCAGCATCGTCTTTGACATCTTGTTTCGGGCGAAGGCTCCGGAAACGAATGAGCTCATTACACTGATTATCAATGTAGAAGCACAAAAACGATTGAAACCGAAAAAGAAGAACGGAGATACCTATCCTCTATTAAAAAGAGCTGTCTATTATGCCAGCCGCTTGATTTCTTCGCAAAAAGGGACCGAATTCATCAATAGCGACTATGATAAAATAAAGAAGGTCTATACCATTTGGATTTGCATGGAAGCCCCACAGGGAAAAAGTGCGATCAACCGCTATCAGCTGAAAGAACAGCATTTGCTGCACCGCTATAAGGAACCTTGTCAGAATTATGACCTCATGGGCATCATCTTTGTCTATCTGGGAAACAGCAAAGTCAAGGATCAGCTGATAAATCTGCTCGATTTGATGTTCAAATCGTCAAAGGACGCCAGTGAAAAGATTACAACCTTGCATAATGATTTTGGAATTGATTTGACACAAGAAGGAGAGGGGGATTTGGCAGTCATGTGTAACTTAGGAGAAGGAATATACGAAGATGGCCTGATGAAAGGCAAGCAAGAAGGATGGGAGAAAGGTAGAGAAGAAGGCAGAAGAGAAGGAAAATTGGAATTCGCTCTCGAACTGTTGAAGGATGGGATGGCCTTAGAAAAAGTAGCAAAATATAGCAAACTATCACTTTCCATTATCAAAGAACTTGCTAAACAAAATAAATTGATTTAGGAATAATTACAAAAACACCGCCACGAGGCAAGAAATCATTGGCGGTGTTTTTTATAATCACAGTTCGCAGGCCGCCGATGGCAGGCCGCCGCTGATAGCGGACCGAAAAAAATACACGGCCAACGGCCTTGTGCGTAGGGGCTAGACTGTAGGGGCTTCCACGTGGGAAGCCCGCTAGAGAGATTCAACCACAGCCAATTCGGGTATAATGGCAGGTTTTTACGAGCCACGAACGACGAACCACGAGCCACTATTTTTTTCACGAGCCGAGGGTCATTCGAGGCGATGTAGTTCATTTGAACTTGTTGCCGCGCAGCGGCATTTGAATCCGAGGTGGCCTGCGAACTGCGGGCCGTCAGGCCCTAAATTCGACGAACGGCTCTACGCCGCGAACGATGCTATGTATAGGCTATTTTGATCTGTCGTGTACAGCGATACATTGAAAACAATGAAGTAAATTATACGTTTTACTTATAGGCTAAAAAGGGGAACTGAAAATTTTGTCGAAATTGTGACATATAGCTTAACAATGCTGATTACAGGCCCTCGTTTTGTGTCATTTTTAACTATACTTTTTGACAGCATAATGATAAAAGTGTATAATGGTAAGCGTCAGGTATGGTGTATATACAGGCATACCTGTTAAAAGAGCAAAAAAACAGTACCTTTTTCAAGGCAGTAAAAGAGAGGAAACTAGGACAACTCGCCAATGAACCCTTGGAAAAAATACGTTTCGGCGCTCGCTCGTAACGGTGTAAGGCTTAACGAAACTTATTTTTATTGGAAAAGGGGTAATTCTCATGAAATCCAAAGTATTAGCAGCTCTCGTAGCAACTATGGCTGTTGGCGCAACCTGCGCATTCGCAGCTAACCCGTTCGTCGACGTACCGTCTGACAGCTGGGCTTACAAATCCGTCGTAGAATTGGCTGACGCCGGCATCATCCAGGGCGTTGATGGTTCTTATTTCCAGGGCAACCGTAACATCACTCGTTATGAAGCCGCTGAAATGGTCGCCAAAGCTATGGCTCACATGGACAAAGCTTCTGTCGAACAGCGTGCCCTCATCAACAAACTGGCTGACGAATATGCTGACGAACTCAACAACCTCGGCGTTCGCGTAAGCGCTCTGGAAAACCGCGTTGGTAACGTAAAACTCACCGGTGACGCTCGTATCCGTTATCGTTACCAGGATGGTTCTAAAGAAAAAGACAATTCTTGGGATTATCGTGTTCGCGTTCGCGCTAATGCCCAGGTTAACGACCGCACGAAAGTTACTTACGGCATCAGCTCGGACAATAAGAACTTTGCTGATAACGCCCAGGCTAGCGATGAAGATCACGACATCTATACCGATGTTGCTAAAGTCGACTACAACTTCGGTGGCAACAACTGGAACCTCAGCGTTGGCCGTACCGATGCTTATGTCCTCGGCAATGCTTATGGCTACAACTACGGTGATGTTTTCGACCGCGCTGAATTGAAGTACCAGAACGATAAATTCGCTGCAACCGCTGGTTATGGTAAATTTAAGGCTAATGGCACTGACTTGGATAGTGGTTATTATACCAACGATAAGGGCAAAAAAGTTAGCACTTTCTCTGGCAATGATGACCAGAAGATTGATGGCGTCAAGACCGGTTATGGCGAATTAGAAGGCTTCTTCGGCGGCGGCCGTGCAGCTGGTTCGGCTCTCGGTGTTTACTATAATGACTTCACTCGTGCTGGCGGCACCAACTCCGGTGATTCCTTCGCAGCTGATGATCTCTGGGGTGCATATTTGAAAGGCAATCTCGGTAAATGGACAGCTCTCGCTAACTATGAACATGTTAAAAACAATGCTAATAGTGCAGTAACTGGCGATGATACCGCTGATGTTTGGATTGGCAAATTGTCTTATGGCAAAGCCAACTTCGCTACGCCGAAGTCCTGGGATGCTTGGGTTGAATACATCAACGCTGAAGACGGTGCCTTCATCGGTGGTTCCACAAATTCCTGGCGTTTTGCTAGCCAGATGGACAACATTGAATCCTGGGGCGTCGGTGCTGATTACACCTTCGCTAAGAATGCTATGTTCCAGGTTATGCAGTCCTTCGGTACCAACACCAAAGACGGCAACGCAAAAGATCCGGAAGAACAGACACGCGCTCAGTTCGTATTCGTATTCTAATCTCTCCTTTTTCAGGAAGATTGCAAAAGACCACTCAGAAATGGGTGGTCTTTTTTCTATATATAAAGGAGGAAGCCGATGAATTTGTATAAGATATTCTTGGCAGGCTGCCTGTTAATGTGCTATGGTCTGGGAACCCCTGTCTGGGGGAAAGACATAAACGCCGCTCAATCTGTATCAACCGTGGCATCAAGGCCTATACCCGCCTTGGGGCTTGGCTCTTATCGGGGCCATTTTTGGCGCCTAGATGCCAGAAATGAATCGGGCCTGCCGCGCAACTTCCGGACCTGTCAGTCGCCGTTCCATCCGGTAGAAGCGAAGTACGCCCAAGAAGTCGATGCGGCCTATGTCCCTTTGCGGAAGGGCTTAGATGACCTGCGGATTTCCGGGTCCGGCCAGTTTTCGACCCGCCAGTTCGATGCCCTTGTCCATGAGCTGCGGAAGAAGACGAAAGGCCCTATTTATGACATCGATTTGCGTCAGGAGTCGCACGGCTTCTTCAATGGCACAGCTGTCAGCTGGTATGGCCGCCACGATTGGGGAAATATCGGCAAGTCTCAGGCCGACGTCGTCGTCAATGAACAGCAGCGCTTACAGGCCGCTTTGGGGACAGATGTCACGGTCTACGATCAAGGGAAAGGAGATTTACCTATCCATCCCCAGACCATGGCCGTCCGGCGCGTCCAGACGGAACCGGAATTGGCAGCCAGCAAAGGCATCCATTACGTCCGCCTGGCCAGTACCGACCACCTTTGGCCGACGCCGGGTGAAATCGACGCTTTCCTGGCTTTTATCCGTACCTTGCCAGCCGATGCCTGGCTGCACTTCCATTGTGAAGCCGGAGCCGGCCGGACGACGGCTTACATGGTCATGTACGATATGATAAAGAATCCTGACCTGCCCTATAAGGATATCGTCTATCGCCAGTATGAAATCGGCGGCAACTACACCCCTCATGACGTGTCCCATCCTCAGCAAGGCGATTGGAAAGGGCCGTATTATCATGAAAAGCATGAGATGATTCAGCTGTTTTATCGCTATGTACAGGCTAATTATCATAATGGTTTTCTTCAGCCTTGGTCTTCCTGGATTTCTGAGAATGTCACGCAATAGAAATGAAACGCAGATATATCTGCAAAATGTATAAGTAATCAGCAAATGAATATTTATATAATTAAAAATAATTCTGAGATATATCACATAATTCATACGGGAATATATAAAAATGATGAAGATGTAGTAATATACTCGATGATTGGCATAATATAATGTATTAGAAAACTAAAAAGTAATTTTGAGTTTTGACATTTTAACAGTGGTGATGTATAATAATGCCAACAGGGGAAGTGCGGAAACTATCGATGAAGCAGGTTCTCCTGATAAAAAAGAGCAAAAAAACAGTAACTTTTTCAAGGCAGTAAAAGAGAGGAAACTAGGACAACTCGCCAATGAACCCTTGGAAAAAATACGTTTCGGCGCTCGCTCGTAACGGTGTAAGGCTTAACGAAACTTATTTTTATTGGAAAAGGGGTAATTCTCATGAAATCCAAAGTATTAGCAGCTCTCGTAGCAACTATGGCTGTTGGCGCAACCTGCGCATTCGCAGCTAACCCGTTCGTCGACGTACCGTCTGACAGCTGGGCTTACAAATCCGTCGTAGAATTGGCTGACGCCGGCATCATCCAGGGCGTTGATGGTTCTTATTTCCAGGGCAACCGTAACATCACTCGTTATGAAGCCGCTGAAATGGTCGCCAAAGCTATGGCTCACATGGACAAAGCTTCTGTCGAACAGCGTGCCCTCATCAACAAACTGGCTGACGAATATGCTGACGAACTCAACAACCTCGGCGTTCGCGTAAGCGCTCTGGAAAACCGCGTTGGTAACGTAAAACTCACCGGTGACGCTCGTATCCGTTATCGTTACCAGGATGGTTCTAAAGAAAAAGACAATTCTTGGGATTATCGTGTTCGCGTTCGCGCTAATGCCCAGGTTAACGACCGCACGAAAGTTACTTACGGCATCAGCTCGGACAATAAGAACTTTGCTGATAACGCCCAGGCTAGCGATGAAGATCACGACATCTATACCGATGTTGCTAAAGTCGACTATAACTTCGGCGGCAATAACTGGAACCTCAGCGTTGGCCGTACAGCTGATTACGTTATCGGTGGTCCGCGTGCCTATGGTTATCAGTATGGCGATGTCTTCGACCGTGCTGAATTGAAATATCAGAACGATAAATTCGCTGCTACTGCTGGTTATGGTAAATTTAAAGCAGACGGCAATAACCTTGGTTATGAAGGTAATGGCGTTACTAATGCCAATGGCGGTTTTGATGGCGTTAAGACCGGTTACGGTGAATTGGAAGGCTTCTTTGGCGGCGGCCGTGCAGCTGGTTCGTCTGTAGGCGTTTACTACAATGATTTTACTCGCTCTGGCAATGATGGTTCCGCTGTAGATCATCTCTATGCTGACGACCTCTGGGGTGCATACTTAAGTGCTAACCTTGGCAAATGGAATGCTTTAGTTAACTATGAAAATGTTAGCAACAATTATAAGAGCAACGTAACAGGTGATGATTCGGCAGACGTTTGGATTGGCAAACTGACTTATGGTCACGCTAACATTGCTACGCCGAAGTCCTGGGATGCTTGGGTTGAATACCTCAATGCCGAAGACGGGGCTTATATCGGTGGTTCCACGAACTCCTGGCGTTTTGCTAAACAGATGGACAACATCGAATCCTGGGGTGTTGGTGTCGATTACACCTTTGCTAAGAATGCCATGTTCCAGGTTATGCAGTCCTTTGGCACCAATACCAAAGATGGCAACGCAAAAGATCCGGAAGAACAGACACGCGCTCAGTTCGTATTCGCATTCTAATCTCTCCTTTTACAGGAAGATGACAAAAGACCATTCAGAAATGGGTGGTCTTTTTTTATATATATGCCAAATTGGCATAATACGTAAAACGTAGCTAAGTTATGCGTCTTATAGGATTTTTAATTGTAACAGAAACTTACATGATTTTGACAAAAATTACAAAATAAGGTATAGTGAAAAGGAGCTAGTGTAGTGCTGTGCAGGTATACTAGTGAAAAGAGGTACGAAGAAACAGACAGTCTGAGGCAGTAAAAGAGAGGAAACTAGGACAACTCGCCAATGAACCCTCAGAAAATACGTTTCTGTCTCTCGCTTGTAACGGTGTAAGACTTTATGAAACTTATTTTTTTGAAAAGGGGTAATCCTTATGAAAACAAAAGTATTAGCAGCTCTCGCAGCAACTATGGCTGTTGGCGCAACCTGTGCCTTCGCAGCTAACCCGTTCGTCGACGTACCGTCTGACAGCTGGGCTTACAAATCTGTCGTAGAATTGGCTGACGCCGGCATCATCCAGGGTGTCGATGGCTCTTACTTCCAGGGCGAACGTAACATCACTCGTTATGAAGCCGCTGAAATGGTCGCTAAAGCTATGGCTCACATGGACAAAGCGTCTGTCGAACAGCGTGCCCTCATCAACAAACTCGCTGACGAATATGCTGACGAACTCAACAACCTCGGCGTTCGCGTAAGCGCTTTGGAAAACCGCGTTGGCAACGTAAAACTCACCGGTGATGCTCGTATCCGTTACATTCACCAGAGCGAAGGCGATAAAATCACCAATGACAAGATTAACAATGTTTACGGCACGAAGAATAAAGATGAAAAAGTTGTTAACAAAGCAACAAAGAACGACAATTCTTGGTCCTACCGTTTCCGCGTTCGTGCCAATGCTCAGGTCAACGACCGCACGAAAGTAACGTACGGTATCAGCTCGGATAATCACAACTTTGCAAGCAATGCGCAGGCTAGCGATGAAGATACCGATATCTACACGGATCTCGCTAACGTCGATTACAACTTCGGCGGCAATAACTGGGACCTCCTCGTTGGCCGCTATACTTACAAAATCGGCGGCGACCGTACGTACGGCTTCCTCTTCGGTGATACCTTCGACGGTGCTCAGTTGAAATATCAGAACGACAAATTCGCTGCTACCGCTGGCTATGGTAAATTTAAAGCCGGCGACATCGCTGGTTACACTGTTACTGTTAAAGACAATAATGGTAATGATAAAGATGTTGCTTACATGGATGGCGTTAAGACCGGTTATGGCGAATTGGAAGGCTTCTTCGGCGGCGGCCGCGCAGCTGGTTCGGCTCTCGGCGTTTACTACAATGATTTCACCGTTGCTGGCGGTAATAACGGCAGTGAAATCTATAAAGATTCCTTCAACTTTGATGATATGTGGGGCGCTTATGGAAGCTTGAACCTCGGCAAATGGAATCTCTTGGCTAACTACGAAAAATATAACAGCACAAACAGCGTTGACAACGACCCGGAAGTATGGGTTGGTAAGCTGACTTATGGTGCTGCTAACTTCGCTGCACCGAAATCTTGGGATGCCTGGGTTGAATACCTCAATGCTGACCAGGGCTTCGCTGACGCAAAGGGCAACTTCGTTGGTTCCACCGATGGCTGGAGAAATGATAGCCTCTTGAACAACGTTAAATCTTGGGGCGTTGGCGTCGACTACACCTTCGCTAAGAACGCTCAGTTCCAGATCATGCAGTCCTTCGCAACCAGTGCCAAAGACGGCAATGCTGATCCGGGCGAAGAAACACGTGCTCAGTTCGTATTCGTATTCTAATCTCTCCCTTTACAGGAAGATTACCAAAGACCACTCAGAAATGGGTGGTCTTTTTTTGCACAAAAATAAAAAGACGCAGGCCGCAGTCCGCAGATGGCAGGCCGCAAAAAAACGGCCAGTGGCCTTGTGCGTAGGGGCTTCCACGTGGGAAGCCCGCTAGAGAGATTCAACCACAGCCAATTCGGGTATAATGGCAGGTTTTTACGAGCTACGGCTTTTCCTCGGACTCAGATGCGGCGTTCCGCCGCGACAGACTCATGGAATAAACGCAGGCCGCAGACCGCAGATGGCAGGCCGCAAAAAAAAACGGCCAGTGGCCTTGTGCGTAGGGGCTTCCACGTGGGAAGCCCGCTAGAGAGATTCAACCACAGCCAATTCGGGTATAATGGCAGGTTTTTACGATGAACGAAAAAGGATAGTGTCATTATTCTGAATTTGTTGCGCGCAGCAGTATTTCAATTCGACGTAAGTTTCTATTTATGGTGCAGTTATACGGCCATAGAAATGTGTAGGATTAGTCTTAATTTGCCCTATGTTTTCTAAATAAATTTGAGTATAATATAAATATAGTTTTGCTTTCAGTATTAGGGATGTGATGATGATGCCTGTAATTAGTATGTTTTTTGGTATTCGTATTACGATTTATTATAATGACCATAATCCACCACATATTCATGCGGAATACGCAGGTAATAAAGCATTAATTGATATTCAAAATGCTTGTGTTATTCGTGGATTCTTACCGAGCAGGCAATTGAAAATTGTTTTAGCTTGGTGTGTATTGTATCAAGATGAACTTATGCAGAATTGGGAACTGGTTAAAGATGGAGAGGAACCTGTTCCTGTACCGCCAATGAGAAAGGGCTGATTTTATGGATGATTTCGTTCCGGAAGTTTTACAGGCTGTTCCCGGTGAAGGTTATTCTATATTTGTGTATTTCAATGATGGAACCGTACGGAAATATGATGCTTCTCGATTAGTTACTCAGCCAGGTGTTTTTCAGAAGTTACAGGATATGGATACATTTCGTTCATGTATGACTGTGTTAAATGGTACTGTCGCTTGGGATTTAGAAGGCAATCGTGATGAAACACGATGCATTGATATTGATCCCTTTACCGTTTATGATTCGCCAGTCGTCAAAGACCCGTTAGAAAGTATGCAGACGGCATAAAATAATACACGACGGCACTATCTTTAGATGAAATGCTGTTGTGCTTTCCTCGGACTCAGATGCGGCGTTCCGCCGCGACAGACTCATGGAATAAACGCAGTCCGCAGACCGCAGATGGCAGGCCGCCGCGGCCCTGCGGACCACAAAAAATACACGGCCAACGGCCTGTACGTAAAGGCTAGACTGTAGGGGCTTCCACGTGGGAAGCCCGCTAGAGAGATTCAACCATAGCCAATTCGGGTATAATGGCAGGTTTTTACGAGCTACGGACAACGAACAACGAGCCACGGCTCTTTTCTCGGACTCAGGTGCGGCTGCAACAAACGCATGATTGTATTACAACCGTGTGCCGTACGTCATAAATTCAGGCTGTGCCCAGGATTCACGCGGCCTTTTTGGCCCGTCAGGTGCCGACCGTCGGGAGGTGCAGGACGGCTGTCAAAACGGACAGCTGTGGCTGGGCAGCCCGTTGTGAGATTTGGCCACAACCTATTTGAGTATACTGGTAGACTTTTGCACCTATGAATCAATGCTTTTTCTGTGAGTTCATATTTGACTTTGCATAAGCATATGCTATAATAATTTTGAAAGAAGTAAAGTAATGCAATATGACGAAACCCCGCAGAGTGGTGGCTCTGCGGGGTTTCTAACGTATTTGCGGAACGTCATACCGAGGCTAGTTGCTCATAAAAAAACACGTTACTCGTCACCAAACGGACAGCCGTAGCTGGCGGACCGCTGCGATATTCAGCTACAGCCTATCCTGGCATAATAGTAAGTCTGTAGGGGCTTCCACGTGGGAAGCCCGATAGAGAGATTCGATTACAGCCCATTTAAGTATAATCGCAGACCTTTTTACGAGACACGAACAACGAGACACGGCTTTTCCTCGGACTCAGATGCGGCGTTCCGCCGTGACAGACTCATGATTATATTACGACCGTGTGCCATTCGTCATAAATTTCGGCTATACCTAGGATTCACGGCGGGACGCCCTCTGGGCGTCCCCTACGGTATCGCATACAGGCGATGGGAGAGAAAGAGGTCACAGATTGCAAAAAAACACGGCCAGCGGCCCTGTGCGTAGGGGCCGACCTTTAACCTCTCAGACCGCCTTTGGCGGCCAGCTCCCCTATAAAGGGAGCCTTGTGCGTCCCGTTGCGAGATTTCATCACAGCCTTTTCGAGTATAATGGCAGGCTTTTACGAGCCACGAACCACGAGCCACTGCTTTTCACTCATAAATTTATGAGTCGCTCATTAATTTCTTTATATCTTCCAAAAACGGTGTAATTTTCATATACTAAGTGTGTCGATAGAAAGCCATGGCTTAGTTTTAGATTATCTTTTGTTGGGAGAGATTATGATGAATGAAGCTGTAAAGAATATTTTGAAGAATTCCATGTGGGATTTGGCTACTTGTGCTAATGGGGAACCGAATGTCGTTCCTGTCGCTTTTAAGGATATCACTGATGATGGCAAACTCGTCGTCGGCGACGTATTCTTGCAGACGACGTTGGACAATTTGAAGGCCAATGACGGCAAGATTGCTATTTCGGCTTATGATGCACAGAAACTGGAAGGCTATCAGATCAAGGGCAAGGCTGCTTATGTTACCGAAGGGCCTGTCGTCGATACGTTCAAGAAAATCGTCGAAGATATGTTCAAGGGCGCTGCTACGGCTAAAGGCGCTTTGGTCATTACGCCGGAACGCATCATCGTTACGACACCGGGTGCCGATAATAAGAAAGTCATCTGCGGTTAATCGGCGATGAGGTTATGAAGAAAGGGCTGTTGCATGGGTATCGGACATCATGCGCAGCCCTTTTTTGTGGATGCGATTTGTTGAAATGACCTTGCAAATCAGCAGCATAAGGGATAAGATGCAATAAAGGAGGGGAGAGAAGGATGTATAAGAAAAAACTGGAAGAGGATATCCGTTGTCCGCTGGAATATGGTCTGGAACTCTTTGGCGGCAAATGGAAATCGCGGATCATCTGCGTCCTGGCGGCCTGCGATGTCCTGCGCTACAGTGAACTCCGCCATGAGATGTACAATATTACCGATGCGGTCCTGGCGACGACGCTCAAGCAGCTCATCCATGATGGCCTGATTATCCGCAAATCATACGATGAAGTACCGCCGCGGGTCGAATACAGCCTGACAGAAAAAGGGAAATCTGTCGTGCCGATCCTGCAATCTATCTGTCATTGGTCCGGTGCCTTTTACAAAGAAGAGACGGATCATCCCATGACGCAGTGCCAAAAATGTGATTTTCCCAAAAAAATTTGAAATTTTTCATTTTCTTAGAAGGAATTTGCATCCCCGTGTTGAATACTATACATATAAGGGAAGAGACCACAAGGAATGAAAGCCATACATTCTTTAGACAGGATCTCCCCACGAAAGGAAGGGATGTTTTATGGCAACCATCGTTAGAGGTAAAAATTTAGAAATTACACCGGCTCTGAAAGATCACGTTGAAAAACAGGAAAAGAAAGTTACGAAATACTTTGATAACGAAGTCAATGTCCAGGCCCTGCTTTCTGTAGAAAAAGATCGGAAAATCGCTGAAATCACATTGAAAGTCGACGGTGTCGTTCTCCGCGGCGTCGAAGCCAACGATGATATGTATGCTGCTATCGATTTAGTCTATGATAAACTGGTCCGCCAGATTCATAAATACAAAACAAAAATCGCCCGCCGCATGAAGAAAGGTGCTTTCAATGACGCTCTCGTCGAAGGTCCGGCCGTTCCGGAAGAAACCTTTGAAGTCGCCCGCGTCAAGAAATTTGCCGCTCGTCCGATGGACGTCGAAGAAGCTATCTTGCAGATGAACCTCGTAGGCCACGACTTTTTCGTTTTCCTCAACTCCAAGACCGACACGATTAACGTCGTCTATAAACGGAAACACGGGAAATACGGCCTCATCGAACCGGAATATTAGGGGCTAGCCGTTAGCAAGTTAGCAGTTAGTGGCTCCCTTGATAGGGGAGCTGTCAGCGTAGCTGACTGAGAGGTTAAAAAAATGAATAATAAAAAGGAGCTGTCGCATCGCGACAGCTCCTTTCAAGTTGTTAGGGGCTAGTTGTTAGCGGATGGGTTTAAATTTAAAGCTTTTCTCTGCAAACTACAAACTCTGTGCTACAAACTATAAAGTAAACGGGGCATCACATGATGGCAGAAGCCTTCGTGCGACAGTCCCTTTTCCCAATGTGCTGTCCCTACGGTACCAGCTTATGGAATTCCCACAACGGGCCGCCCAGCTACAGCTGTCCGTTCCAGCAACCGTCCTGCGCTTCTCGTTGATCAGCACCTGACGGGCTGGAAAGGCTTGGGACGGCCCCTACGACGGCCTGCGGACAGCGAACTGCGGCCTGCGGCCTGCGAACTGCGGCCTACGACCTGCGAACGGCGGGCGCCCCTACTCATCCTCATTATGGAGGACACTGATTTTGGGTGTATGGTGGATGGCCTGGTCAAATTCGTCCAGGATTTCCTGGCTCGGGCCGCCATCGAGTTTGCTGACGATGTAGATGGCGATGAGCGAGAAGAGGAAGCCCGGTACGATTTCATAGAGGCCGAACCAGGCGAACTGTTTCCAGATGAGGACGGTCAGGCCGCCGACGATGATGCCGGCCAGGGCGCCGTTCTTGGTCATGTTCTTCCAGTACAGGGACAAGAGGATGGTCGGGCCGAAGGCGGCACCGAAGCCAGCCCAGGCGTAAGAGACCATGGTCAGGATGTAGCTGTTCGGGTTGAGGGCCAGGACGATGGCCAGGGCGGCGACGATGAGGACCGTCAGGCGGCTGACGTAGATCAATTCTTTATCGTTGGCGTTCTTGTGGACAAAGGCGTGGTAAAAGTCTTTGGAAATGGCCGATGCCGTGACCAGGAGCTGCGACGATGCCGTACTCATGATGGCGGCCAGGACGGCGGATAAGATGAGGCCCGACGCAAAGGGCGGGAAGAGCTGGCGGCTCATGACCAGGAAGACTTTTTCCGAATCGGCGCCAACCAGCGGCGTCGGCAGGATGACTTTGCCGACCAGGCCGACCAGGACGGCAGCGGCCAGGGAGATGACGACCCAGGTCATGGCGATGTGTTTCGACTTCTTCAGTTCCGTCGGATCGCCGATGGCCATGAAGCGGACCAGGATGTGCGGCTGGCCGAAGTAGCCGATGCCCCAGGCCAGGGCGGAGATGATGCCGATGATACCCGTCGTCGACGTATCCGGTGCCATTTCCAGGAGGTTCGGTGCTGTCGTGGTCAGGCGGGTCATGACGGCGTCACAGCCGCCAAAGGCAATCATGCCGACCAAGGGAACCAGGACGATGGCCAGGAACATCATGCAGCCCTGGATGAAGTCGGTCCAGCAGACGGCCATGAAGCCGCCCAGGAAGGTATAGACGACAACGACGCCGGCACTGAGCAGGAGGGCTGAGAAATAGTCCATGCCGAAGACCGATTCAAAGAGTTTGCCGCCAGAGACGAAGCCCGATGACGTATATATAAGGAAAAAGATGAGGATGAAAATAGCCGAGATGATGCGGATGATATTTTTTTCATCGTGGAAGCGGTTCTTCAAATAGTCCGGCATAGTCAGGCTGTTATTGGCCACTTCTGTATAGTTACGCAGCCGCTGGGAGACGAACTGCCAGTTGAGGTAGGTGCCGATGGCGATGCCAATGGCAATCCAGGAGGCAGAGATACCTGTGGAGTAGGCGAAACCCGGTACGCCCATGAGCATCCAGCCGCTCATGTCCGATGCTTCGGCACTCATGGAAGTAATCCACGGTCCCAGGCTGCGCCCGCCGAGGATATAGTCGCTCAGCCGCTGCTGGGAACGGGAATAATAGACGCCAATCGCCAGCATTGCCAACAAATAGAGGGCAAAGGCTGTCAATATGGACACATCATATTGCATCATAATGATAAAACCCCTTTCACGTGGTGGATAAATAAATAATAAAATCATTTTAGCATATTCATGCGGTGTTGTATATGGGGAAAGGTCACTTGTTTTCTGCATAGCCTGCCTTATATTTTCTTAAATCCCGTTGAAACGGTTGCAAAATAGGAGCCAATCACGGTATAATGTATAATTGATATAATATCACAGAGTAGATTGCAAATTGTGTAAATTGGAGGTCTCGGATAGGTGTTTAATAAACTGATACAAAGACTGCTCGGGAATAATACGGAGCATGAATTAAAGAAGATGTGGCCCATTGTCCGCCGCATCAATGATCTGGAACCGAAATTGGCAGGCCTGAGCGATGCGTCGCTGCAGGAAAAGACCTTCGAGTTCAAGAATCGTCTGGCCAACGGCGAAACGTTGGATGACATTCTGCCCGAAGCCTTTGCCGTCGTCCGCGAAGCTTCACGCCGCGTGACGGGGATGCGCCATTTTGACGTCCAGCTCCTGGGGGGCATCGTCCTCCATCGCGGCGACATCGCCGAAATGCGTACAGGTGAAGGCAAGACCCTGGTTGCAACCCTGCCGGTTTACCTCAATGCCCTGACGGGCAAGGGCGTCCACGTCGTCACCGTCAATGACTACCTGGCTACCCGTGACAGCGAAGATATGGGACGCATTTATAAGTTCCTCGGCCTGTCTGTCGGCCTCATCGTCCACGACCTCACGTATGACCAGCGCCGCCGGGCTTACAACGCTGACGTCACCTATGGGACGAATAACGAATTCGGCTTCGATTACCTGCGCGATAACATGGTCATCAGCGAAGACCAGATGGTACAGCGGCCGCTCAACTATTGTATCGTCGACGAAGTGGACTCGATCCTCATCGACGAAGCGCGGACGCCGCTCATCATTTCCGGTCCGGGTGAAAAATCGACGGACCTGTACTATACGCTGGCAGGCATCGTCAAGACCTTTACCAAGGACGACTACACGATGGACGAAAAACAGAAGACCATCGCCCCGACCGATTCGGGCGTCGCCAAAGTCGAAAAGATGCTGGGCATCAGCAACATGTTCGACAACGACCACCTCGACTTGAACCACCTGGTCATCCAGGCCCTGCGGGCGCGCTTCATGATGCACCGCGATAAGGATTACGTCGTCAAGAACGGCGAAATCGTCATCGTCGATGAATTCACAGGCCGCCTCATGTTCGGCCGCCGTTACAGCGATGGCCTGCATCAGTCCATTGAAGCCAAGGAAAACGTCAAGGTCCAGGGCGAAAGCAAGACCCTGGCGACGATTACCTTCCAGAACTACTTCCGCATGTACGACAAGCTGGCCGGCATGACCGGTACGGCCAAGACGGAAGAAGACGAATTCAACAAGATTTATAAACTCGACGTCTACGTCATCCCGACCAATAAGCCGGCTATCCGCCGCGACTTGCCGGACGTCATCTACAAGACGAAGAACGCCAAGTATCGCGCCGTCGTCCGGGAAGTCAAGAAGCGCCACGCTACGGGCCAGCCGATCCTGGTCGGCACGACGTCCATCAACCAGTCGGAAATCCTCAGCCAGCTCCTGGACAAGGAAAATATCGTCCACAACGTGCTCAACGCCAAGTACCATGAAAAAGAAGCGGAAATCATCAAGAACGCCGGCCAAAAGGGCATGGTCACCATTGCCACCAACATGGCTGGCCGTGGCACGGACATCAAGCTCGGGCCGGGCGTCGCTGAACTGGGCGGCCTGATGATCATCGGTACGGAACGCCACGAAAGCCGCCGTATCGACAACCAGCTGCGCGGCCGTGCCGGCCGTCAGGGCGACCCGGGTACGACGCAGTTCTTCCTGTCTCTGGAAGACGACCTCATGCGTATCTTCGGCTCGGACAACATTTCCAAGTTCATGGATAAGCTGGGCATGGATGAAGACGAACCGATTACGGCCAAGATGATCACCCGGTCCATCGAAAAGGCCCAGAAGAAAGTCGAAAGCCACAACTTTGAAATCCGTAAATACGTCCTGGAATATGACGATGTCATGAACCAGCAGCGTGAAGTCCTCTACGGCCAGCGCCGTCAGGTCCTCACGGCCGATTCCCTGCGCGATACCATCATGGGTATGGTCGACGATATCATCCACGAAGGCCTGGATAAATACGCCAATGAAAAGCTCTATCCGGAAGAATGGGATTTCGCCGGTCTCCTGACCCAGATGCAGCAGTATTTCGTGCCCAAGAACGCTACATCTGTGGAAGAACTGGAAAACCTGAGCCGTGTCGAAGTCCAGGATAAATTGAAGCAGATCGCCGTCGACCTCTATGAAGAACGCCTCAAGGAAATCGGCGAACAGACCATGAAGGAACTGGAAAAGGCCATCATGCTCCGCGTCGTCGACAGCAAGTGGATGGACCACCTCGACGCCATGGATGCCCTCAAGGAAGGCATCAACCTGCGGGCTTACGGCCAGAAGAATCCGCTCGTCGAATACAAATTCGAAGCCTATGAAATGTTCGAGGAAATGATCGAATCCATCAAGCGGACGGTCGTCACCTTCCTCTATCATATCCAGGTCACGTACAGCAAGCCCGTACCGCAGGCGGAAGATCATCTCCAGGGCGCTCATGAAGTCCACGAAGAAAGCAAACCCGTCAGCGCCGAAGACATCAAGAAAGACGAAGAACGGGAACGGCAATAATGGCGTAGGGGCGTCCACGCGAATCCCGTATAAATTATCCCGTGTAGGGGCGCCCGCGTGGGGCGCCCGCGCGAATTCCGTATAAATTATCCCGTGTAGGGGCGCCCACGTGGGGCGCCCGCGCGAATTCTGTGAACATCCTATTATAGTTATGTTTTATGAAAGATGGTGATACTTGTGTTGTTAGATGAAATGCGTAAACCGCTGGAAGACCTCAAACATAGAATACAAGAAATCGGGGATTCACTTTAACTTACCTCGGAAAAAAGAACGAATCATGGATTTAGATATGCAGATGAGCGACCCTTCTTTCTGGGATGACCCGGACAAGGCCAAGAAGATTTCCCAGGAAGCGACGCTGCTCAAGACGGAAGTCGAAGGGCACGAAGAACTCGTCCGCAAAGCAGACGACCTCAGCGACTATTTGGAAATGGCCATGGAAGACGGCGACGCCTCCTTTGCCGAAGACATTGAAAAGCAGTACCACGACCTGCTCAAGGACATCGAAAAGCGGGAAGTACGGCTCCTCTTGTCCGGCGAATATGACAAGTGCAACGCCCTCATTACCTTCCATGCCGGTGCCGGCGGTACGGAAGCCCAGGACTGGGCCCAGATGCTCATCCGCATGTATACCCGCTGGGCCGAACGCAATGGCTACAAGCTGACGGTCCTGGACATGCAGCCCGGCGATGAAGCGGGCATCAAGAGCGCGGCCTTCCGCGTCGAAGGCGAATATGCTTATGGCTATTTGAAATCGGAAAAAGGCGTCCACCGCCTGGTCCGCATTTCGCCTTTCGATGCCGCAGCCCGGCGCCACACGTCCTTTACGGCTGTCGATGTCATGCCGGAACTGCCGGACGACGTCGATGTCGAAATCAATATGGATGACGTCCGCGTCGATTACTTCCGCGCTTCCGGTGCTGGCGGCCAGCACGTCAACAAGACGAGTTCCGCTGTCCGCATGACCCACTTGCCGACGGGCATCGTCGTCCAGTGCCAGAATGAACGGTCGCAGCTGCAAAATAAGGAAATGTGCCTGAAATACCTGCGGGCTAAACTCTTTGAACTGGAACAGGAAAAGCAGGAAAAACTGAAAGCCGAAATCGGCGGCGTCCACCAGGCCATCGAATGGGGAAGCCAGATCCGCTCGTACGTGTTCCACCCGTACAACCTGGTCAAGGACCACCGGACCAATGTCGAAACGGGCAACATCCAGGCTGTCATGGACGGCGACCTGGACATCTTCATCGAAGGGTATTTGCAGCAGGAAAAAGAAAAGAAGTTAGCAAAGCAGGAGCTCTAAAGTAAATGAAAAAATGGATGATTTTCTTTGTCATCGTCGCAGCCCTCTTGGTCGGCGCTAATTCCTATGCGCCCCAGCTGGCCGAAGCCGGCCTCTGCCAGGCTTTGTCGGCGACACTGAATCTGCACAGTGATGATGTCCGCGTCCAGGCATCGCCGGGAGCGAAGATTTTCCTCGGCGACATCGATGCCATTACGGTCCATGCCAATAATTTCCAGGCTGGCGATCTGACTTTCGCCCACTTCGACTGCAATCTCTACGACGTCCATTTCAAGCCGCTCCTGGCCCTGGCCGATCAGGAAGTACGGGTCACCCGGGCAGAAAGCGGCGAGATGACGGCGTCTATCCGCAGCGAGGAACTGGAAAAGTTCCTGGTCAAGAAGGTCCAGGGCCTGACGGACCCGCAAGTCTCTTTTGAAGACGACGCCGTCCGCGTCCAGGGCCGGATGAAACTGGGCGGCCTCGTGTCGGCCCAGGCTGACGTCCGCGGTCATTTTGGTATGAAAGGGTCGAAGCTCATGTTCATCCCGTCGTCCGTGACGGTAGAAGGCATGGGCATGCAGATCAGCACGACGCAGATGGCGAATGCTGAGATTTACGACTTTGCCGGTTTTCCCTTGGGAATCCAGCCGGACAGCGTAACCATGCGCGACGGCCTCCTGACCATCCATGGCCAGGTGAGCAACTCATAGATAAGGTGAAGAGAATGACAAACATGAATAAACGCAGTATGCTGGCGATGATACTGGCCGTCCTCATCGGTCTGGTATGTGCGCTGGGCATGTGCGTACAACGCAATGCGATAGAAAATAAGTCGACGACGGTAGAACAGGCTATGGACTATGATGCCATCGTCGTCATGGCCCGTAACGATGGCTACGATCTCGACACGGCACTCCAGATGTGCCGCGATGCCGGCGTTACGAGCTTTACCATTTACGATACTACCCTCAACAAGCTGACCCAGCGCGGGGAACTGTCGCTGGTGACGAAGCTCGGTGCCGACCTCTATTATCCTCAGTTCGGCATTACTGACAAATCGTATGATTACTACCTCATCGGCAAGCCTCAGGGCCAGACAGACCTCTATTTCGACGAAGTCGTATCCGACCTCAAGGTCCGCCTGGGGGACGATAAGGTCAAGATCATGTCCCATGGCCCGTACCGCATTGCTGGCATCCAGGGCGTCATGCCTGGCTTAGGCGATGTCAACCTGGGCATCCTCAGTGCCGATGCCAAGACCATCAGCGACCACGGATTCCACGTCATCCTGCGGCCAACGAATTACAGCAATCCGACGAAGGAACAGGTTGCTCATTTCTTCGACCGCGTCGATAAAATCCAGAACGTATCGGGTATCATGTTCGTCGGCAAAGAAGTCCTGGGCTACACGCCGGTCAATGCCGAACGCAAGACGATGCTGGACTATACGGCGGACAACCTCAACGACAGGGATATTCCTTTCTATATGATCGAATCGGTCAACCAGCTCCAGTATAACCAGCAGGACGGCATGTACGACCTGGCCGGCCTGGTCCATTACCGTACGGCCCGCGTCTACGCCATGGCCAAGGAAGAGCTGGAAAAGATTACGCCCGAAGAAGCGGCCATGCGCTTTTATATCAGCGACCTGGAACGCAATGCCCGGGTCAATCTCTATCCGCTCTATAAGAAGCCCCTCCACGGCATGAACCTGACGCAGACTAACTTGTCTTATGTCAAGCTGGTTTCGCAGAAATTGACAGACCGCGGTTATACTTTGGGCAAGGCGTCCATTATGCCGGCCTACTATCCGAACCGCCTGCTCCTGGCCATTACGGCAGCAGCAGCGGCCTGCGGCTTTGTCTTTGTCCTCAACTTGCTCCTGCCCCTGACGGACCGCAAGAATTATATCCTCATGGCCATCGGCATCGTCTGTGCTGTCATCGGCGCCATCGTTGCCAAAGGGGCCTTGTTCCTCCAGGTCTGGGCTATCGGCTGTGCGACGGCTGCGCCGACAGCGGCCATCTTATTGGCCCTGGACCACTGGAAGAAGATGAAGATCACCAGGAAGCTCGGCTATGGCCGCGTCGTCCGCGATGGGACCATCGGCTTGTTCTTTGCCGTCGCCGTCGCCATGATCGGCGGCCTCTATATCGCCGCCATGCTGGGTAATATCCGCTTCTTCATGGAATTCGACTTCTACCGTGGCGTCAAGCTGACCTTCGTCCTGCCCCTGCTCCTGGTGGCTATCGGCTATCTGCGCCGCTTCCCGCTGTTTGGGCAGACCTTTACGTCGCCGGAAGACTTCAAGGTCTTCGTCAAGGATTTCCTCAATATTCCCATTAAGATGGGGACTATCCTCATCCTGGCCGTCCTGGCCCTGGCAGGCGTCGTTTTCGTCGGCCGCAGCGGCCACACGGCAGGCGTCCCCGTACCGGGCGTGGAAGTCGCTATGCGCCGTTTCCTGGAAAACGTCCTCTATGCCCGTCCGCGGGAAAAGGAATTCCTCATCGGCCATCCGGCCTTCTACCTCATGGTAGCTGCGCTGTATCGTAAATGGCCGCAGCTGCTGCACTTCTTCCTGGTCATTGCCGCTGCCATCGGCGTCGGCTCCATGGTCGAAACCTTCGCCCATATCCGCACGCCTTTCCTCATGTCCTTCATCCGCGGCATCAACGGCTGGGTGACGGGCATGGTCATCGGTATCGGCCTGATCATCGCCATCGCCATCGTCAGCTATGTGACGACGTGGCTGGGAAAGCAGGTGGCCCATCGTGACTAGAGTCGTCATTTCCGGCTACTATGGCTTTGCCAATGCCGGCGACGAGGCCATGCTGGCAGCCATTGTCGGCTCCTTAAAAGACATTATTCCCGACGTATCGATTACGGTCATCACTGGCAACTGCCGTATGACCCGGGAAAACCATAACGTACAGGCTGTGCACCGCCTGAATTTCTTTGCTATCGCAGCGGCTATTCGCCGCTGTGATATTCTTATAAGCGGCGGTGGCAGCCTCTTGCAGGATGTGACCAGCGCCCGCAGCCTCTATTATTATCTGTGGATCATGAAAATCGCCCTGTTCTTCAGGAAGCCCGTCATGCTCTATGCCCAGGGTATCGGCCCCGTCCGCGGCGCCAAGGCCCGCCGGGCGGTGCGCGACGTCTTGCAGCGCGTCGCCGTCATCGGCGTCCGCGATGCTGACTCCAAGGCTGAACTGGCTGCCATGGGTGTGGATAGACCGCCTATCCACGTCACGGCCGACGCCGTCTTATCCATGCATCCCGTCGACAAGAACATCGGCCTCTACATTTTAAAGAAACACGGCATCACCGGTATCCGCCGGCGCCTGGGCATTGCCGTCCGCAACTGGCAGGACCATGAAGCCTATAAGGACGCCATCGCCGCTGCCGCCGACGAGCTGCAGGAAAGGGAGGACGTCCACGTCATCTTCATCCCCATGCAGTACCCGGCCGACGTCGAAGCCGGCCGCGACATTGCCAGCCGCATGAAGACGAAAGCCGTCGTCCTCGACGGCCACTATACGACGGTGGAATTCATGTCCCTCATGGGCTGTATGGATGCGGTCATTGCCAACCGCCTGCACGCCTTGATCTTTTCGGCTATCATGCAGGTGCCGGCGACGGCCGTGTCGTATGACCCGAAGATCGACAGTTTCATCGACCTCATCGGTGATAAGGTCTGCGGTACGACGGAAGACGTCCAGGCTGCGGATATCGTCGCCGACGTGACCCAGAAGTTGTCCCTCGGCCATTTGGCGCCGGAAATCAAGGCCCGTCTCAACCACCTGCGGCGCCAGTCCCTGCGCAATGCTTATCTGGCCCTGCGCATCCTGGAAGGAAGGAAGGGCGTCCGCAAGCGCCTGCAACAGCATCGGAGGTCCTTATGATCGAATTAAAGAACGTATCCAAGGTCTATGACAATGGCTCCATTGCCTTGGACCACGTATCGCTCCATATCGGCAAGGGCGAATTCGTCTTCGTCGTCGGCGCTAGTGGTGCCGGCAAGTCGACGCTCATCAAGCTCTTGTCTCACGAAGAACTGCCGTCGCGGGGCTCGGTCTTCGTCAACGGCATTGAAGTCAACAAATTGGCCAAGAACCGCGTCCCTTATCTGCGGCGCAAAATGGGCATCGTCTTCCAGGATTTCCGCCTCCTGCCCAACAAGACGGCCCAGGAGAACGTGGCCTTTGCCATGGAAGTCATCGAAGCGCCGCGGCGCCTTATCCGCCGCCGCGTCCGCGATGTCCTCGACCTGGTCGGCCTCGTCGGCAAGGCCGATGCCCTGCCCAAGAACCTCAGCGGCGGCGAACAGCAGCGCGTGGCCATTGCCAGGGCCATCGTCAACCGGCCGCTGCTGCTCATTGCCGATGAACCGACGGGGAACCTGGACCCGGAAACGTCGCGGGACATTATGGAAGTCTTCAAGAAAATCAACCACATGGGGACGACGGTCCTCATGGTGACTCATGATAAGACCCTCGTCGACATGATGAACAAGCGGGTCATCGAAATCGATGGCGGCAAAGTCGTCCGCGACGAACAGAAGGGGGGCTATGACGATGAAACTTAGGACCATGCGCTACTACATGGCTGAAGCCGTCCAGTCGTTCTGGCGCAACCGCTTCATGTCCATCGCGTCCATCGCGACCGTCGCCTTGTCGCTGTTCATCCTGGGCCTTTTCCTGACCCTTGTGGCCAACCTCGATTATTTCGCCGAGAACCTGGAAAGCCAGGTCGAAATCACAGTCTATCTTAAAGACGACGTGACCCAGAAGGACATCGACAGCGTCGGCCGCCGCCTGAGCGCCCTGCCCGATGTGAAATCCGTGGCCTTTACCGATAAGGACCAGGCCATGGATATCCTCAAGGAACGCATGAAGGACCAGCCCGGCATCCTCGACGCCCTGGACGGGAAGAACCCCCTGCCCAGTTCCTATGAAGTGACCTTTACGGAACCGGAAGCTGTGCGCCGTACGGCCGACATCGTCGCCGATTATCCTGAAGTCGAAGGGACCCATTACGGCCAGGAAATCATTGAACAGCTCTTCCAGATCACGCGCATCATCCGCTGGGGCGGCATTGCCCTGATCATCTTCCTGACCCTGGCCATGTTGTTCATCATTTCCAACACCATCCGCCTGACTGTCTTTGCCCGGCGCAAGGAAATCGCCATCATGAAATACGTCGGCGCGACGAACTGGTTCATCCGCTGGCCCTTTCTCCTGGAAGGGCTGCTCCTGGGCTTCATCGGCGGCGTCCTGGCCGACCTGGCTTTGTGCCAGTTCTACGGCTTCGTCGTCACGGCTATCCACCAGTCCCTGGCCTTTTTGCCCATGGTCAGCGTCTATCCCTTTATGTACCGCACGGCAGCCATCCTCCTGGTCATCAGCATGGTCATCGGCGCCCTGGGCAGTACGATTTCGCTGAAACGATATATGAAGGTGTAATATGCTAAGAAAATATATCATCCTCGCCGTGACGGCCGCTCTCTTATCGCCGTGCCTCCTGACCTTTGCCGACGATGACCTGCAGGGCCAGCTGGACGATGTCCAGACCCGCATGGCCGAGCAGAGTGAAAAGAAGGCCCAGGCCCAAATGGTCATCGACAACGTCAGCGATAAGCTCTACGAAATCCAGAAGAGCCTGGAAGCCGCGCAGGGCGAATACCAGACGGTGACGGCGGATCTGGCGGCGACGGAAGAAAAAATCGCTTCGACCCAGGCCGAGCTCGACGAAAACCGGGCGCGCCTGCAGAAGCGGGAAAAAGTCTTTACCAAGCGTATCCGCGATATCTATATGCACGGCCAGCTGAGTTATCTCGACGTCGTCCTCGGCGCCAAGGATTTCAGCGACTTTTCCAATCGTCTGGAACTCCTGCGCCGCGTCGTCGATGCTGATATTTCCCTCATTTCGGATATCCGTCAGGAACGGGCGGCTATCGAAGCGGCCCAGAAAGAATTGGAAGTACAGCGCGACCGTCAGGCCCAGCTGCGCGATGAAGCGGCAGCCAAGCGCGATGAAATCGCATCCCATAAGGACGAACAGCAGGCCGTCCTCTACCAGGCCCAGAACGATAAGGCCACAGCCGAGAAGGCTTATGCGGAATATCAGCAGGCCTCCCAGTCCTTGGGCGACAGGCTGCGCCAGCGCGCGGCAGAAGAAGCTGCCGCTCAGGCCGCCCCGGATGTGTCTGACAGCGGAAGCAGCGATTCTCCGCCGGCTGGTGGTGGCGGAACGGGGGCCATGATCTGGCCGGTCAACGGCGTCATTACCTCGCCGTACGGCTATCGGACCCATCCTATTTTCGGGACGACCATTTATCATAGCGGCATCGACATCGGCGTCGATTATGGGACGCCTGTCCATGCCGCCGATGGCGGTACCGTCGTCGAAGCCGGCTGGATCAGCGGCTATGGCTATGCCGTCGTCATCGACCATGGCAATGGTTTGTCGACGTTGTACGGCCATAATCAGGAATTAGCCGTTTCTGCCGGCCAGGCCGTCTCGCAGGGCCAGGTCATCGCCTATGCCGGCTCGACAGGTAACTCCACGGGCCCGCACGTCCACTTTGAAGTCCGCGCCAACGGCGACCCCGTCGACCCTCAGGGATATCTGTAGGGGGAGGCGGCGCATCACAGTTTCTGCTGATAGGCACGGGTACCTAATCGTTTTTCGTTCGTCGTTCATCGTGACGGGTAATTTTTTATCTTTTACCTTTTACGATCAACGATGAACGGCCTACGATGAACTTTTTTACACACAAGGAGGCACCATAATGGGGAAACATAGTTTACGGCAGACGTGGGAAAAGGTCCGCCAGCCGCTGGGATATGTCTGCAGCGGTATGATCATCATGATTGTCGCCATGGTTGGCCTCTTTTGGTACTATACAGGCCGGCCTTCGTCGATGTTTGAATTTTTTCGGACTTTGGAAATCATTGAAAGCCACTACGCCGAAAATGTCGATAAGAATGCCATCTTTGACGGGGCCCTGCAGGGGATGGTCAATACCCTGGGGGATAAACATTCGACCTATCTCGGCGGCGATTTGTATAAAGATTTTTCTGCCCAGATGAGCGGTACCTATGCGGGTATCGGCGTCTATATCGCCTCGACGGATGACGGCATCCTCATTGCCGGCGTCATGGAAGGCAGCCCGGCTGAAGAAGCGGGCCTCCAGCGCGGCGATATCCTGGTATCCATTAACGGTACGTCCGTCGAAGGCTATCAGCTGGAAGATGTATCCAAGAATATCCGCGGACCCGTCGATACGTCGGTCGACCTCGTCGTCCGCCGCGATGGGGAAGAAAAGGATTTCACCGTCCAGCGCCGTCAGATCCATGTGCCGACCGTAGCCGGCCGGATGGTCGATGGAACCGATGTCGGGTATATCCGCGTTGCCGTCTTCAGTGATGGTACGGCTGACGATTTCACCCAGGAATTCAACAAGCTCCGGGAACAGGGCATGAATAAGCTCATCCTCGACCTGCGTGATAACCCTGGCGGCATCGTCGAACAGGCCGTCGGCGTGGCCAGCAATTTCGTTCCGCCTAACAGCACCATCGTGTCCTATACGGAACAGGATGGCAAGGAAGATAAGTACACGGCCCAGGGAACGGATAATCCCATTCCCATCGTCGTCCTGGTCAATGAAAATTCAGCCAGTGCTTCGGAAATCGTCGCCGGCGCCGTCCAGGACATGAAACTCGGCCCCATTGTCGGCGTCAAGACTTATGGCAAGGGGACGGTTCAGGGCGTTTTTCCGGTCGATTCGGAATCGGCTGTCAAAGTGACTGTGGCCAAGTATCGGACGACCAATGGCCGTGAAATCGACGGAGTCGGCATCGAACCGGATGTCGTCGTTCCCCTGACGCCGTCCGACCCGGAAGACAGCCAGTTTGAAAAGGCTTTGGAAATTATTCAAGAAAAATGACTTTACAGATGAGCGAATATGCTTTAAAATTTGATAGTAACGTCAATTAGATATTTTTGGACAGATAGACAGGAGACATGGTATATGTATGCTGTGTCTCTTTCTGTATCCGCATGTATTCCTATGAGGTGAAATATGTTTATAGACAGAGCAAGAATTTTTGTACAGTCCGGCAAGGGCGGCGACGGCATGAGCAGTTTCCGTCACGAAAAGTTCGTCCCCAAGGGCGGGCCGAATGGCGGTGACGGCGGCCAGGGCGGCAACGTCGTCCTCGTCGCTGACCGCAACGTCAATACCCTCGTCGACTTCCGCTACCGCCGCCTGTTCAAGGCCAAACCGGGCGGAAAAGGCGAAGGCAGCAACAAGTACGGCCGCAATGCCGAAGATTTATTGATTACCGTTCCCTTGGGGACCATCGTCAAAGACGAAGAAACGGGCCAGGTCATGGCTGATTTATCCCGTGACGGCCAGCGGGCCATCGTTGCCAAAGGCGGCCGCGGCGGCCGCGGCAACTGGCATTTCCGCACTAGCGCCAACCGGACGCCGACCTTTGCCGAACGGGGCGAACCGGGGGAAGAACGGTGGCTGCGCCTGGAACTGAAGGTCTTGGCTGACGTCGGCCTCCTGGGCTACCCCAGCGTCGGCAAGTCGAGTATCCTGCGCAAGGTTTCGGCGGCCCAGCCGGAAGTGGCAGCGTATCACTTTACGACGCTCAACCCGATCCTGGGCGTCGTAAACCTGCCGGACCACCGCAGCTTCGTCATGGCCGATATCCCCGGCCTCATCGACGGCGCCAGTGAAGGCGTCGGCTTGGGGCACGATTTCCTGCGCCATATTGAACGGACGAAGATCCTCATCCACGTCGTCGACGTGTCGGGCATCGAAGGCCGCGACCCCATCGAAGACTATGAAAAAATCAATGCCGAACTGGCGAAATACAGCGAAAAACTGGCGCGTAAACGCCAGGTCGTAGCGGCTAACAAAATCGACCTCCTCGGCGATTCGGACAACCTGGAACGGCTCATGGATTACATGGCCGCCCACGGCGTCGAAGTCTATCCTATCTGCGCCATGACCGGCGAAGGCATGGACAAGCTCCTGGAACGGGTCTGGACGATGCTCGATGAATACGTCGAAGAACCGGACGAAACGACGGAAGAAGTCGTCTACAAGGCCCAGGATAAGCCGGACTTTGAAGTCAAGCGCGACGACGACGGCGCCTTCGTCATCACCGGCGCCCGGATCGAAAACCTCGTCGCTATGACCAACTTTGACGACGACCAGTCCCTGCGCCGTTTCCAGCGCATCTGGCGTTACATGGAACTGGACAAGCTCCTCCAGGAACACGGTATCCAGGACGGCAACACGGTCCGCATCTATTCTATGGAATTTGAATACCATAAGTAACGCGGCCCGCCATTGGCTCCCCTGATAGGGGAGCCATCGTAGGGGCTCGCGCGTGGCGAGCCCGCCTGAGTCCACTATGTTTTATATAATAATGAGCACAAGGAGATCCACATGAACAATAAAGATAAGAAGCAACTCAAGGGCATGGCCAGTCTCATGCCGTCTGTCGTCCAGATCGGCAAGGACGGCCTCAGCGATGCCGTCATCGACAGCGCCCGGGCCGCCATTACGGCGCGGGAACTGATCAAGGCCCACGTCCTCAACAACGCCAATCTGCCGACCAAGGAAACCATGGAAGACCTGGCCGACATGCTCGGCGCCGAACTCATCCAGGTCATCGGCCATTACGGCATTTTATTTAAGAAGAAAGATAAGAAATCCCATTACGAATTTATTAAAGACTAGGACGTGAGGCTTTGTGAACCGTACAAGCAGGGACTTCGGCCAAAAGAAACGCATCGTCGTCAAGGTCGGGTCCAGCACTATTTCCCATGCTACAGGAAAATTGAACTACCGGCGCATGGAACACCTGGTCCGGGAACTGGCGGATCTCCAGAACCAGGGTAAGCAGATGATCCTCGTCAGCTCCGGTGCGACCAATGCCGGCATGGCACCGCTCCACATAGACCACCGGCCCCGGTCGATCCGGGAAAAGCAGGCCCTCGCCGCCGTCGGCCAGGGCGTCCTCATGCATACATATGAACGTCTCTTCCGCGAATACGGCCAGGTCGTCGGCCAGGTCCTGCTGACCCGCATGGACTCCCAGGACCGGAGTAAGTTCATGAACTCCCGCAACGCCTTGCTGACCATGCTCGACATGGGCATCATTCCCATCATCAATGAAAACGACGTCGTCGCCGTCGATGAATACAAAATCGGCGACAACGACACGCTGTCGGCTATGGTCAGCGGCCTCGTCGACGCCGACCTGCTCATCCTCTTGTCCGATATCGACGGCCTCTATACGGGTAATCCGCGGACCCATGCCGATGCCAAGATCATCCCCGTCGTCGACAACATCGACAAGCACATCTACGAAATCGCCGGCGATGCCGGGTCCAGCATGGGCACGGGCGGCATGTATACTAAGATTCAGGCCGCGTCGATCGCTACAGCAGCCGATGTGGACATGGTCATCGCTTCGGGCAGTGAAGACGGCATCATCAGCCGCATCTGCGCCGGCGAAGAGGTAGGGACGCTGTTCAAAGCCAAGGAAACGCCGCTGCATTCCAAGAAGCGCTGGCTCGTATCGGGCAGCAAGGCCCAGGGCCGGATCGTCGTCGACCAGGGCTGCCGCAATGCCATCATCGACCACGGTTCGAGCCTTTTGCCCGTCGGCATTACAGCTGTCGAAGGCATCTTCGACGAAGGGGAAATCGTCAGCGTCGTCTATGACGGCCTGACCATCGCCAAGGGCATCAGCAATTACAGCAGTGTCAACATCAATGCCATCAAAGGCCTGCAGTCTGCGGACATTCCCAAGGTCCTGGGCCACAATGGCATTTATGAGGAAGTCATTCATCGCGACAATCTCGTCGCCATGTATTAAAAGGGGGTATTTTCTATGATATCCGAAGTATTCCGCAAAGGCCGCGACGCCAAGGAAGCCTCTTACGTCCTGGCCGCTGCCTCTACGGCTGAAAAGAATCAGGCCCTGGCCGCCATTGCCGATGGCCTCGTCGCTCATGAAGCCGATATCCTGGCAGCCAATGCCGTCGACTTGCAGCGGGCCAAGGCCAAGGGCATGGCTCCGGCCATGGTCGACCGCCTGACGCTGACCAAAGAACGCATCGCCGCCATGGCTGAAGGCGTCCGCCAGGTCATCGCGCTGTCCGACCCGGCCGGCGTCGTCCTCGACGAATGGGACCGTCCCAACGGCCTGCACATCCGCAAGGTCAGCGTGCCCTTAGGCGTCATCGCCATCATTTATGAATCGCGGCCCAACGTCACCGTCGACGCGGCCGTCCTCTGTGTCAAAGCCGGCAATGCCTGCGTCCTCCGCGGCGGCAGTGAAGCCATCGCTTCCAATACGGCCCTGGCCCAGGTCATCCGCGAAGGATTGGCGAAAGCCGGCCTTCCGGCCGATGCCGTGAGCCTCATCGAAAATACCGACCGGGCCCTGGTCAAGGAACTGTTGACCCTGCGCGGCTATATCGACCTGGCCATTCCCCGCGGCGGTGCCGGCCTGATCCGTATGGTCGTCGACACGGCGACGGTGCCCTGCATCGAAACGGGAAGCGGTGTCTGCCACGTCTACGTCGATAAGGATGCCGATTTGGACATGGCCGTCAAGATCGTCGAAAACGCCAAGGTCTCGCGGCCGTCGACGTGCAACGCCATGGAAACGCTCCTGGTCCATCGCGACGTAGCCGATGCTTTCCTCCAGAAGCTGGCCCCTGTTATGAAGAATGATGGCGTCGAACTGCGCGGCGACGACGAAGCCTGCCAGTCGAGTGCCATGAAGGCGGCCAGTGACGAGGACTGGGCGACGGAATACAATGCCCTCATCATGTCGGTCAAGGTCGTCGGTTCCCTGAAGGAAGCCCTGGACCACATCCGCCGCTTCAGCACGCATCATTCCGAAGCCATCATTACGGAAAACAAGGCTACGGCCGCTGCTTTCCAGGCCGCTGTCGATTCGGCCGCTGTCTACGTCAACGCTTCGACGCGCTTCACCGATGGCTTTGAATTCGGCTTTGGTGCCGAAATCGGCATCAGCACGCAGAAGCTGCACGTCCGCGGTCCGATGGGGCTGGAAGCGCTCGTATCGTATAAATACCTCGTCGACGGCAACGGACAGGTCCGCTGATGCTGCGCCGGCTGCGCGGGTATGGACGGACCCTGCGCCAGTATGCGGCATCGCCGAAGACACAGTTTGAATACCGGCATTATGCCAAATTTTTATTGCTTTACGCGTTAGCAGTAGCTATCGCCTGGGGAGGAATCTATTGGTACCATGGAAATCACTAGGCTCGGCATCATGGGAGGGACCTTCAATCCCATCCATCTAGGCCATCTCATGATTGCCGAAGAAGCGCGCCAGACTTTTCATCTGGACAAGGTGCTCTTTGTGCCGTCCTATATTACGCCCAATAAGAACGTCAACGGTGCGACGGCAGAACAGCGCCTGGCCATGACGCGCCTGGCTACGGCTGACAACCCGCATTTTACAGTCAGTGACATGGAGATGCGCCGCAAGGGCAACTCCTATACGGTCGATACGCTGCGCTTCCTGAAAAAGCTCTACGGACCGTCGTATATTTTGTATTTCATATCCGGCACAGATACGATCCACGACCTGCACAACTGGAAGGAACCGGAAGAAATCCTGAAGTTGTGTCAGTTCGTCGGAGCGACCCGGCCCGATGGCTCAGAACAGATCGACTCCATCATCACCTCTTTCGGCGAGCTGGGGAAGCATATCCTCAAGCTGCCCGTACCGACGATGGAGATCTCGTCGACGGAACTGCGCCGCCGCATCCGCCTGGGCCTGTCTGTCCGCTATATGATACCGCCGGCTGTGGCCGAATACATCAGAAAAAATGGAGTATATCAATGTACAACGAAGAATTCAAAGATAGAATCAAAAAGGATTTAAAAGAATCTCTGTCTTCTCATCGCTATACCCATGTACTGGGTGTAGCAGCAGCGGCCCGCGAACTGGCAGACCGCTACGGCTGTGACGCCGATACGGCCGAAGTAGCCGGCCTCTTGCACGATGCTGCCAAACAGCTGCCCCTGCCGGAGATGCAGGCACTGGCGGAAAAATCCTTTCCCGTCCTGTCGGCCCCCATCCTGGCTAACGGCGGCCTGCTCCACGGCTATGCAGCCGTGACTATCGCCAAGGAACGCTATGGCATTAGCGACCCGGACCTCTTAAGGGCCGTCGCCCACCATACGACCGGGGCGGAACAGATGAGCACCTTGGAAAAAATCATTTTCCTCGCCGATTACATCGAAGTGAACCGCGACTTCGACGGGGTCGGCGACCTGCGCCAGGCAGCCCGGCGCAATCTCGATGAAGCCGTCCTCTTAGGCTATGATTCGACGATCCGCCATCTTCTCGACCAGGGCAAACCTATTTTCGTCGGCACCGTCGTCAACCGCAATGCTCAGATCGACGTCGTCCGTGCCGCAGATGGGAAGGCCTGAGGATGACACAGGAGAAACGAAGAAAGATTTTATACCGCATCCTGGCCGTCGTCGCCGTCATCGCCGTCGTACTGGCAGTCCGGTCCCTGTACCTGCATTACCAGTCCATCAAGGAGGCGCCGATCCAGCAGGACGCGCCGGACACCAGCCAGACCCAGAGCGACAGTTCCGTCTTTGCCCAGACTAGTCCGGACAAGCCGCTCTACGTCCTGCTTCTCGGTACGGATGGCGGCGACCCGCAGCAGGCGAATTTCGTCGGCGTCGCGGCCATCAACAAGGACAAGAAGCACATCGACATCATTATGCTGCCAGACGATACGAAAATCGAAGGGCGCAAGGAAAAGGGCATCCAGGAATTGCAGGATGTCTACAGTGAAGGCGGCATGAGCCTGGTACGGGCCGTCGTCGAAGATATTTTCCACATTCCCATCCCGTATTATGCGACCTTTACGGCCGAATCCTTCTCGAAGATGGTCGACCTCAGCGGCGGCGTGCCGATTTACGTCGAAAAGAACATGTACCACGGCGACGAAGCGACGGGCCAGACCGACATCAACCTCTTCCAGGGCTATCAGACCCTGAACGGGAAGGAAGCCGCCGGCTATATGCGCTATATCGACGCCGACGGGTATCTGTCGCGGACGCAGCGGCAGGAACGGTTCATCAAGAATTTCTATGAAGACCGGCAGGACTGCTTCGGCGTGACTAATGCCTTCTTCATGTACCGGGCCTGGCACAACGTCGATTCCAATATTTCCGCCAAGGACATGGCCCAGCTGGCCTTTGATTTCCGCGGCGTGACAGCCGACAATATCGATTTCTATATCCTGCCCGGCGAAATGGCCATGAGCGGCAAGAACGGCGATACGAAGTACTATTGGACCTATGACCCCGTCGAAGTCCAGAAAGTCATTGGCCGCACGAACAATGCCATCTCGACGGCGCCGGAACCGGATGATACGAAACCTTAATTACGTCAAAAAGGAGTTACTACATACATGCCAATTACCATGAAAGCAGCGAAAGCTGAACAACCGAAAGAACTGAAGAGCTATGAAATTGCCTGCAAGGCCGCTGACGACAAGAAAGCCTGGGACATCGTCACCCTCGATATGAGTGACTCGTCCCTCATGGCGGACTACTTCGTCATCTGCAGTGCCCGCAATAATCGGCAGTCCCAGAGTATTGCCGACAACATCGAAGAACAGATGGAAAAGAACGGCTATGACGTCCGTCACGTCGAAGGCTACCGCGAAGGCAAGTGGATCCTCATCGACGCCGGCGAAGTCATTGCCCACGTTTTCGTCGAACAGGATCGTCAGTATTACGACCTGGAAAACTTATGGTGCGACGCACCGCGCATTGCCTACGAAGGTGAATAAGATGACGACACTTCAGGAAAATAGTATTGCTACGCTGGAAGTCCTGCGCCAGAGCGACATGGGCGTCTTTTTGAACGGCGGTACGGGCAATACGAACGACGATATTTTACTCCATAAGAACCAGCAGACAGGTGACGTCAAAGTCGGCGACAAAGTGACGGTCTTCTTGTACCACGACCCGTCAGGCCGCCTGACGGCTTCGATGCGCCTGCCGAAGATCAAAGTCGGCCAGATCGGCTATGCGCCGGTCATCAATACGACGCGCTTCGGCGCCTTCGTCGACGTCGGCACGGAACGGGGCATCTTTATGCCCTTTGCCGAAATGAAAGGCCGCCCCAAAGAAGGGGAATACGTCTGGGTCAAGCTTTATGAAGACAAATCGCACCGCCTGGCCGTCTCCATGGAAGTCGAAGACGAAATGCGCCGGGCTTCGCGGGCGGCGACAGACGCCAAAGTCGGCGACTGGGTCGAAGGGGCGGTCTACAACATGACCGACCAGGGAGCGTATCTCATGACCCGCGAACGCTGGATCGCCTTTCTGCACCGCAGCGAATTCAACGGTCCTATCCTCATCGGCCAGATGATCAAAGGCCGTATCACCTACCTGCGTGAAGACGGCCGCATCAACATCTCCCTGCGCCAGACTAAGGAAAATGCCATCAATCCCGATGCCGAACGGATCCTGGCCTTCCTCAAGCAGCGCAAAGGCAAGATGCCCTATGGCGACAAGACGGCGCCGGCCGTCATCAAAGCCAAATTCGGCCTGAGCAAAGCCGCCTTCAAGCGCGCCTTGGGCCACCTCATGAAAGAAAAGAAAATCCACCAGGACCAGGGCTGGACCTATTTGGATATGTAAGGGCTCGCGCGTGGCGAGCCCGCCGTTCGCAGACCGCAGGCCGTAGTTCGCAGCGACATGAATCATGTCGCCGTAGGGGCCATCGCATTTTGATTTGTAGGGGCTCGCGCGTGGCGAGCCCGCCGTTCGCCGGTCGCAGGCCGCAGTTTGCAGCGACATGGATCATGTCGCCGTAGGGGCCATCGCATTTTGATTTGTAGGGGCTCGCACGTGGCGAGCCCGCATGCGGTCCGTTGTGAGAATCCCGCAAGCTGGTGCGATTGAGCGGTTCGTATAACCAACGGGACCGTGCACGAAGACATATGTCGTCATGCACGGTCCCCTTTTGATTTTGTAGGGGCTTGCACGTGGCGAGCCCGCTCCGGAATATGAGCACTTTTCCAGTTTGAGAAGCGTGTCGCCAAATACCCAACGGACTCCCCACGTGGGAGCCCCTACGGATTTATTTTTTTCTGGTAGACAGAAAAAAATAAATCTGTCCCATTTACAATAGGATAAATATACCCTAAAATAGAGTACAGATTAATCATAACCATACATTGGCCAATGTGTGAAACTCGATAACCGTTAGGGGGATTTCACATGTCATCATATTCTATGGATCACAAACAGCAGGTCGTTTCGGCTGGGAGTCTTTGTTATGCTGCCGTTTTGACGGCGTTGGTCTTCGTCCTCACTTTTGTGCCGAAGATTCCGATTCCGCTGGGCTATGCCCATTTGGGAGATGCCATTATTTTCGCGTCGGTTTTGTTCAGTACGCGCCGGCAGGCGGCCCTGGCCGCTTCCATCGGCTCGGCCCTGTCCGATTTCATCGGCGGTTTTCCCATTTGGATCATCCCGACGCTGATCATCAAGTACGTCATGGTCGAAGCTGTCTTCTATACGGTCCGCCCGGATAAACGGGAATGGAAGCTGACGTCGCCGCGCGTCTTCCTGGGCTTTTTCTTGTCTGCCGCCTGGATGGCCTTGTCTTACACCGTGTCGGGCAGTCTCCTCTATGGCAGTTGGGCCGTCGGTATCCCCATGGTACCGGGACTCATCGGGGAAGGTGTCGTCAATATGATTGCCGCCTATGCGCTGGCTGCTTGTCTGGTCAAGGCTAAATTCCATGGTTATGGTTACAGCCTGAAAAGATAAGGAATGATTGTATATGCATCAGAAGAAACTGGCCTTGGTCAATGATGTGACTGGTTTTGGCCGCTGCAGCATCGCCGTGGCCCTGCCCATCGTGTCGGCGTTGAAAGTCCAGGGCTGTATTTTGCCGACGGCTATCTTGTCGGTCCACACAGGGTTCCACGATTATTATCTCGACGACTATACGGACCACATGACGCCGTATATCGAGAGCTGGAAGAAGAACGGCCTGACCTTTGACGGCATCAGTACGGGCTTCCTCGGTTCGGCCCGGCAGATCGACATCGTCCTCGATTTCCTCCGCGATTTCAAGGGACCCCATACGCTGGCTATCGTCGACCCCGTCATGGGCGACAATGGTCAGCTGTACCCGTCGTATACGCAGGAGATGTGCGATGAAATGCGGCGCCTCCTGGCCTATGCCGACGTGGTGACGCCCAATGTGACCGAAGCCTGTGAGCTTTTGAACCTGCCGTACCGGTCGGACCGCGATCTCAGCGAGGCCGATTTCGCCGCCATGGCCCAGGCCCTGGCCGACAGGGGGCCGCAGGGCGTCATCCTGACGGGTATCCACGATGGGCCGTATATCGGCAATTTCATCTATGACCAGGGGAAGATGAGCTGGGTCCGGGCTAAAAAAGTCGGCGGCGACCGCAGCGGCACAGGCGACGTCTTTACGGCTATCGTATCGGCCTCTGTCATCCGTGGCGAAAGCCTGGAACAGGCCGTACAGAAGGCGTCAGACTTCATCTGCCGCGTCATGGCCTATACGGAACAGCTGGATCTGCCGCATAACGCCGGCCTGGCCTTTGAAGAATATCTGACGACATTGAAATGATATGGGATGTTCAGGCATATAATCATAGAAAAGGGGATAGGGTATTATGATCGTTTACACTGTAGTAGGACAAGGACAATATGTAGATCTCGAAGACGGCTTGAAGATGAAACCCGAAGGGCAGTGGGGCATGTACGTCAATCTGACCAACCGCTGCACCTGTTCGTGTACCTTCTGTCTGCGGTCCATGAAGAAGATGGCCGAAAATGAAACGCTGTGGCTGAAGCGGGAACCGACCGTCGATGAAGTGAAGAAAGCCTTCGACGGCGCTCCCTGGGACCACATCAATGAAGTCGTCTTCTGCGGCTTCGGCGAACCGACGGAACGACTCGATGATTTGACGACGCTCTTGAAATACATCAAGGAAACGCATCCCGGCATGAAGACCCGCGTCAACACCAACGGCCTGTCCGACCTAGCCTATGGCCGCGATACGGCCCCTGATTTTGGCGGCGGCATCCTGGATACCATTTCCATCAGCATGAATGCATCCAATAAGGAACGCTATCTGGAACTGACGCGCAGTAAATTCGGCATCCAGTCTTATGACGCCATGCTCAAATTCGCCGTCGACTGCAAACAGTATGTCCCCAACGTTGTCCTCACCGTCGTCGACCACGTCGAAGACAGCGAAGAAATCAAGAAATGCCGCGCCATCTGCGACAAACTGGGCCTCCACCTCCGCGTCCGCGTGTACGAGGATAAATAACGATGTAGGGGCTCGCACGTGGCGAGCCAGCTGCCATAATGGGTTTGTAGTGGATAGCCTAACATGTAAAGCATGCGATTCCGTAGAGGCGAGAATTAACCTCTCAGTCAGCTGCGCTGACAGCTCTCCTAGCAGGAGAGCCGGGCCGCTAGCCACTAGCCACTAGCCACTAACCACTAACCACTAACCACTAAAAAAGGGCTTGTCGCACGTGCGACAAGCCCTTTTTTTACTGCCCATTATCTCCGTATTCATTATAGAGTTGTTTGAGGATATTCTTTCGTTCTACCATGCCCAGGAGTTTCTTGTCCTTGACGATAGGGATGGCTTTCAGGTGTTCGGCGACCATGACGCTGGCCAGGTCTTCCATGGTGGCATCCGGGCCGGCCATGATGACTTTTTTGGTCATGAGCTGCTCGGCTGTGCAGGCGAAGAGTTTCTTGAAGCCCTGCTGGTATTCCTTGAGGTTGCCGTAATAGATGTTGGCTCCCAGGAGATTGACGTATTGCGGGACGCAGGGCTTGACTTCCTTGTACAAGAGGTCGGCGTCAGTGACGATGCCGATGATTTCCTTGTCCTCTTTGATGATAGGAATGGCCGTGATGTTATTTTCGACGAACATATCGACGAGGTCAAAGATGGACGTATCTTTCTGCGCCGTAATGACATTTTTTTCCATGATATCTGCTGCCGTTTTCGACATAAGATCAACCCCTTTATCATAAGTTCAATGGAAGCATACCTCCTATTCATTTATATTATACCATATTTTGGGAATATAGGGACGGCTGTTGCCGTCCCGCCGGTCGCCGGTCGCCATACACCAACCCCCTAGCCCCTAACTGCTAACCCCTAACCGCTAACCCCTAACCGCTAACCCCTAACTGCTAACCCCTAATCCCTAATCCCTAACCCCTACCCCCTACAGCGGCCTGCGAACTGCGGCCTGCGTTTCCTGCTAAATTTAAAACCATCCACTAACCCCTAGCCACTAACTGCTAACCACTAAAAAAGGCGCTGTCTTCATGCGACAGCGCCTTTTTTCACCAAATCATGGTATAATAGATTCATATTTTACTATACTAAAGGAGCGATAGAGATGACGATAGATTATTTAGTGGCCGATCCTAGCGGCAATACGACGATTCTGGTGCTGACGCCGGTTGCGAAAGAAGCGCACAGTGCCCTAGCGGCGAAGTTATTGGCCCTGCCGGGCATCGAAGCGGAACAGGTCGGCTATGTGACCCGTGAAGCGGGGAAGCCGTTGCGCGTCGACATGATGGGCGGCGAGTTCTGCGGCAATGCGTCGCGGTCGGCGGCGGCCTGGGCCCTGGCCTGCGATGGCGGGTCACAAGGCGTATACGATGTATCTTGTTCGGGATGTGACACCGTCCTGCCGGCCAAGGTCGCTCAGAAAGGCGATGGCCTGTACGAAGCCTTTATTGAAATGCCTTATCCCGAAGATGTGAGCGGTATCCTCGTCGACGCCGGCGATGTGCCGGCCCGCTTTTTCCGCGTCGATTTGCCGGGCATTACACACTTCGTCCACTTCGTGCCCGATTTAGAGGGCATCGACAAGGAGAAATACTGGCATATCCTTGAAGATTACGTCGATGGCGAGGATTTCCCGGCTTACGGCCTGATCCTTTGCGATACGAAGAAACAGGCCATGATCCCGGCCGTCTACGTCCGCGATACGGATACGCTCTATTGGGAAAACAGCTGCGGCAGCGGTTCGGCTGCCGTCGCAGCAGCTCTGGCCTGCACGACCCACAAGAACGTGGCCTGCTACATGAAACAGCCTGGCGGGACACTGGCTATTGCCGCCAAAGTCGGGGAAGAAGGGGAACTGCAGCAGATCTTCATCGGCGGCCCTGTGAAATTGGGAGAAGTCCGAACGGCGTCTTTGTGAAGAATAACGGGATTCCCACAACGGGCCGCCAGCCACGGCTGTCCGTTGTGGCAGCCGTCCTGCACCTTCCGCTGGTCGGCACCTGACGGGCCAAAAAGGCTTGGGACGGCCCCTACAGTGCGACATCGTGGATGTCGCTGCGGCCTGCGACCTGCGCCCTGCGAACTGCGGCCTGCGACCTGCGAACTGCGACCTGCGACCTGCGAGCTGCGGCCTGCGGGCGCCCGGGATGGGCGCCCATCTACACCCGAGGACCGGCTTCGATGATTTCTTCGGGCATGTCCGGGTATTTGCTCTTGAAGTTTTCGTAGAACATGGCAGCGACTTTCTTGGCCATGATGTCGTAGGACTTCTTATTATCCCACGTCGCCCGCGGGTTGAGTATCTGGTTGGGCACACCTGGGCAGACCTGAGGGATGTCGACGTTGAAGCGCATGTCGTGGCGGTAGGGGACGTCGTCGAGATGACCGTTCAGGGCCGCCGTGATCATGGCCCGCGTGTATTTCAGGTCCATGCGGCTGCCGATGCCGTAAGGACCGCCGGTCCAGCCCGTATTGACCAGATAGACCTTCGTGTTGTATTTTTCGATGCGTTCGCCGAGCATACCGGCGTAGATATCCGGAGCCAGGGGCATGAAAGGTTCGCCGAAGAGGGTCGAGAAGGTCGGAATCGGTTCGGTGATACCCTGTTCCGTGCCGGCGACTTTTGACGTAAAGCCCGTGACGAAGTGGTACATGGCCGCTTCTTTGCTGAGCCGCGAAATGGGCGGCAGGACGCCGAAGCTGTCGGCCGTGAGGAAGATGATGACCGTCGGGATACCGCCTTTGCCGGGCTGGGCGGCATTGGGGATGAAGTCGATGGGGTAGCCGGCCCGCGTATTTTCCGTAATCTTGCTGTCGAAGTAGTTGGGATGGCGCGTGTCTTCGTCGAGGACGACGTTTTCGACGAGCGTGCCGGCCTTGATGGCGTTATAGATATACGGTTCCTTTTCGGGATTGAGGTTGATGCACTTAGCGTAGCAGCCGCCTTCGAAATTGAAGATACCCCGCGACGACCAGCCGTGTTCGTCGTCGCCGATGAGCTTGCGGTTCGGATCGGCCGAGAGCGTCGTCTTGCCCGTCCCGGACAGGCCGAAGAAGATAGCCGTCTCCTTGGTGACCGGGTCCATATTGGCCGAGCAGTGCATGGGCAGGACGCCTTCATTGGGCAGGAAGTAGTTCATGACGGAAAAGATGCTCTTCTTGATTTCCCCGGCGTAGCGCGTACCGGCGATGAGGACGGTGTGCGATTCGTAGTCGATGAGGATGGCCGCCTGCGAGTGGGTACCGTCGATTTGGGGACTGCACTGGAAGCCCGGTGCGACGAGAATGGTGAAGTCCGGTTCCCCGTACTGGGCCAGCTCTTCGGCAGTAGGCCGGATGAGGAGGTTGCGGATGAAGAGACATTCGCTGGCCAGTTCATTGACGACGCGGAATTTCTTGCGGCACAGCTCATCGGCTCCGGCGAAGCCGTCGAAGAGGTAAATCGGCCGGTTCTGGAAATAAGCCACGATCTTGCTCTTGAGGGCATTGAATCTTTCTTTGGAAATGGGACGGTTGATGTTGTTCCAGGCGATATAGTCGTGAATGGACGGCGTGTCGACGATGAATTTGTCATCCGGTGCCCGGCCGGTATATTTGCCTGTCCGCACGACCAGGGCGCCGGTATCGCTGAGGATGCCTTCGTGATTCATAAGGGCCTGTTCTGTCAGCCAGGCCGGCGACATATTGCGGTATACTACTTTAGGATTCATGAGTCCGATGCGATCTAAACCATAAGTCTGTTGCATATCTATCACTCCTTTGAGATTCGTGGTTAGGCTCTCCTGCTAGGAGAGCTGTCAGCGCAGCTGACTGAGAGGTTAATCAGCGGCCGGCGAACTACGGCCTATAAATAGCTATCTCTTTTGCTCATACCAATGTGCTAAATATAGTATAATACAATCTAGTACACTATTTCAAATTGCATACTGGATACACGATAAAGGTCAAATTTTTAAAAAATACTTGACTATTTGACTTTTTGCTGTATGATATTGGTGTAAGGGTACCGGCAGGTATCCGCCACTACGGCAGAATCATACAAAGGAGTGTTTGAGTATGGCGAAAGAAACCCATGAATTTCAAGCAGAAACAAAACAATTACTGGACTTGATGGTCCATTCTATTTATACGAATCACGAAATCTTTTTGCGTGAATTAATTTCCAATGCATCCGATGCCATCGACAAGCTGCATTATCAGTCCCTGACCGATGGAGACCTTCTCGAAGGGGATACGGCTTTTGAAATCCATTTGACGCCGGATGCGGACGCCCACACGCTGACCATCTCCGATAACGGCCTGGGCATGAATAAACAGGATTTGATGGATAACCTCGGCACCATCGCCCAGTCGGGCACCAAGGCTTTCCTGGAAAAACTGAAGGAATCCCAGGATGCAGACAACACGGACAAAGACCTTATCGGCCAGTTCGGCGTCGGCTTCTATTCGGCCTTCATGGTCGCCGATAAAGTCACGGTCGTCACCCGCAAGGCTGGCGAAGAACAGGCTTATAAATGGGAATCCACCGGAGACGGCGAATACAGCCTGGAAGAATGTCAGAAACCGAAACACGGCACGACGATCATCCTCAGCCTGGGCAAGGACTTCTACGGTGACAACAGCGAAGAAAACTATACCGATAAGATGACCCTCCAGAGCCTGGTCAAGAAGTATTCCGATTACATCCGCTACCCGATTACCATGGACTTCACGACCAAGGAAAAACCGAAGGATGCCGACGGCAAGGTCATCGAAGATGCTCCGGAAGAAGAACATACGGAAACGCGGACGCTGAACTCCATGCAGCCGTTGTGGACACGCAATAAATCGGACATCAAACCGGAAGAATATAAGGAATTCTTCCAGCACCAGTTCTATGAATGGGAAGAACCGATGGAAATTTTCCACAACCGCGTCGAAGGGGCCGTCGATTACACGGCGCTGCTCTTCATTCCGGGCAAAGCCCCGTTCAACCTCTACTATGCCGACTATGAACCGGGCATCCAGCTCTATTCGCGCCACGTCTTCATCATGGATAAATGCAAGGACCTCCTGCCGGATTACCTGCGCTTCGTCAAAGGCCTCGTCGATTCGCCGGACCTGTCGCTGAACATTTCCCGTGAACTCCTGCAGAAGAGCCGCGAACTGAGCCTCATCGGCCGCAACCTGGAAAAGACCATCCTCAAGACGTTGAAGCGGAACCTGGAAAAAGACCGTGAAAAATACGAAAAATTCTGGGCTGAATACGGCAAATCCCTCAAGATCGGCGTTTACAGCGGCATGATGACCGGCGAAAACAACGTCGAAAAATTGAAAGACCTGCTGCTCTTCATGTCGTCGAAAGATGGCAAACTGTGCACCATCAAGGAATACGTCGACCGCATGAAAGACGGCCAGCAGAAGATTTATTATGCAACCGGCAAGGATAAAGAAGCCATCGAAGGCCTGCCGCAGATGGAAATGCTCCGCGACCGCGGCATCGAAGTCCTCTACATGACCGACCCGGTCGATGAATTCGCCGTCGAAGCCATCGGTGAATACGAAGGCCATCGTTTCCACTCCATCAGCCGCGGCGACCTGGACCTGGAAGATGACGCCTTCAAAGAAGAAAAGAAGAAGAACGAAGAATTGGCCAAGGATAACGAAGGCCTCTTGAAGGACATGAAAGACTTCCTGGGCGATAAAGTCGCCGATGTCCGCTTGTCCAACCGCCTCAAGAGTGGTGCCGTCTGCCTCGTCGCCGACGCTGCCGGCCCGTCGCTGGCCATGGAACAGGCCTTTGCCGCTGCCAACAACCCCATGCTCAAGGCCCGCCGCATCTTGGAAATCAACCCGCAGCATGAACTGTTCAACAAACTGACGGCCGTCCACGACCAGGGCAAAGACAGCCAGTCCTTCAAAGACTACTGCAACCTGCTCTACGATCAGGCCTTGCTCCTGGAAGGCATCATGCCCGACGATCCCGTCGCCTTTGCTAATAAAGTAGCCAGCCTGATGGCTAAATAATTCCATATAAAAAAGCCCCTCCCAGTGTGTGACCGGGAGGGACGTTCCTCCAGCAAAAGGGGCTGTCGCATTAAGACAGCCTCTTTTTACGTTGATCGTAGGTCGTTCATCGTTTGTCGTATGGGATTAAAAATATCAATCCATCGCGATGAACGATGAACGACGAACGAAAAACTTTTAAGTTGAAGGGGCCTCGCATGATGGCAAAAACCTTCGTGCGACAAGCCCTTTTGCCGTAGGGGCCGCCCCAAGCCTTTTTGGCCCGTCAGGTGCCGACCAGCGGAAGGTGCAGGACGGCTGCCAAAACGGACAGCCGTGGCTGGCGGCCCGTTGTGGGAATTCCGCGACCTGGTGCCGTAGATCGCCGATTAACCTCTCAGTCAGCTGCGCTGACAGCTCTCCTAGCAGGAGAGCCGGGCCGCCTTATCAGGACGGCCCCTACGAACCACGGGCCACGGGCCACGAGCCACGAGCTGCGAGCTGCGGGCCGCCTTTCAGGACGGCCCCTACGCAAGCGGTCCCTGGGACCGCGGCTGACTGCTAACCATGAGCCACGAACCACGAGCCACGAACCACGAGCCACGAGCCACGAGCCACGAGCTGCTAACCCCTAACCGCTAGCCGCTAACCCCTAACCGCTAGCCGCTAACCCCTAACCCCTAACCCCTAACCCCTAATCCCTAACCCCTAATCCCTAGCTGCTGACTGCTGGCCGACCCTACGATGGGATGACATATATCAATGGAATATGTTGATAAAGATGGTGATGATCGAGGCGTTGACCGGGTCGATGATGAGCGAGCCGATGAGGGGGATGACGAAGAAGGCTGTCGGTGCCGGGCCGAAGAGTTCGGTCATGGCTGTCATGTTGGCGATGGCGTTCGGCGTGGCGCCCAGGCCGAAACCGCAGACGCCGCTGGTCATGACGGCTGCTTCATAGTCTTTGCCCATAGCGCGGAAGACGATGAAGTAAGCGAAGATGGCCATGAACAGGGCCTGGCTGAGGAGCATGACGACCAGGGGAATGGCCAGGTCGGCGAGCTGCCACAATTTCAGGCTCATGAGGACGCAGGTCAAAAAGACGGTCAGGCTCAGGTTGCCCAGGACTTCGCTTTCACGCTGATAGATTTTATAGGCGTGGGTGAAGTCGGCGATGTTGCGGATGACGGCGGCGACGATCATGGAGCCGATATAGCCGGGGAAGACCAGGCCGATGCTGCTGAAGAAGCCGCTGACTAGGGTGCCCAGGCCCATGGCCAGGAAGAGGTGGGCCATGGCGTTCATGAAGCGGTAATTGTCGATGGTCTGGCCGATTTTATTTTCAATCTTGATGGCGTTTTCTGCGCGTTCCTTATTGCCGGCCACGGCTTTGAGCGTAGAAACGGTGCCGGCATTGAAGGACGGGTCGAAGCGTTCCGATTCAGCCGAGCTGACGAGATGGAATTTGTGGACCAGTTCTTCACCAATCGGGCCGCCGATGACGCCGCCGGCGACGAGGCCGAACGTAGCGGCTGCGACGGCAATGGTCGCGCCGCTGTCGAGGCCGATGCTTTCCAGGAGCGGGCCAAAGGCGGCTGCCGTACCGTGGCCGCCGACCATGGGGATGGAACCTGTTGCCAGGCCCATGAGCGGGCTCAGATCAAAGGCCATGGCCAGGCTGGAGCCGATGATGTTCTGACAGATGATCAGAATCGTCGTGACGATGGCCATTTTTAAGACCATGACGCCGCCGCGCTTGATGAGGCTGATGCTGGCCGTATAGCCGACACTGGTGAAGAAGAGCATCATGCAGATGTTCTGCATGATTGTATCCTGTTCGTATTTCCAGATGCCTTGGGTATATAAGATACAATTAATAATAGCGAATAAAATGCCGCCGACAACGGGAGCCGGGATACAGTACTTGCGCAGGACGCTGATCTTGACGCGCAGGAAGACGCCGACGTAGTATACGACGATGGCCGCTGCCAGTGTTTGATAGATATTAAGATTTAAAGACACGCGGAAAACCTCCTTATAATTTTAAGAATACAATAAATATCATAACAGATTTTTGACAGTAACACAATTATAAAGCTTGAAAACAGCTTGATTTTTTTAGGAATAAGGCAAATCTTATTTTTGAATGGGCAGGAAAATCGGCGAATGATAATAATCTTGATGGCCTTTCCGCTGGTTTTCTTTAGAAAAACAAAAAGACTGGATGTCACTGGCCATAAGGTCCAGCCGCAGCTGTTCCTGTCCCAGCGGAGAGAGGCCGGGAGCATCAGCACGCACTTTGGTGACGACCGGGAGCTGTCCCTTGGCTCCTTTCAGGAAGGCGGCGCCGCGCCCGTTGAGGGCCAGGAGGCGGGTATATTGCGGCCCTGCGGCATAAGAATGGTCCATGAGGTCCCGCGAGGGCTGCAAGAGGGTATAGGCCCCCATGCGGCAGAGGCGGCTGTAGGCATAGCGCCGCGTCTTGATGGCCGCCAGAGCCCGGTCATAACTGCCGTTTTCCATGAAGGCGCGGTGCCAGCGGTTTTCCAGGCCTTCCGTAAAGGCCGGCAGGCGGCGCAGCTGGTCCGGCGTCAGCAGTCGGTTCTGGCTGGCGACGAAATCGCCGTAGCGGTCGTAATCGGTGAAGGCGCCCCGGGCCAGCTGGTCTTCTACGTCGGCCAGGCTGGCCGCCGGGATATAAGGCCGGCAGGCGGCGGCTGTCCCGCTGCCGCTCATGGCCTGGCGCAAAGCCGTGGCGCTGGCAAAAGCGTTGCCTAGGCCGGTATCGCCGTGACGGCCCTGGCGGGGGAAGGGCCAGAAAGCCATGGGCCGGGGCTGCTGGATGAGGACTTTGGCATATTCAAAGGCCAGCAGGCCGTTGGGCTGTTCCAGGAGCCTGCCCTTTTCCGGAGATGTTGCCAGCAGGCTGTCTGTCTGCCTGCGGCCAGCCGTTTCCTTTCGGGCCGGGTCCGGGAGGTTGTCCGGCAGGGACTGAGCCAGGCGGGCCAGGTCCAGGAAGTCTTCGGCCGTCCCGTCTTCTACGCCGCAGGCCAGGGCCTGGCAGCCGAGACGGCCGGCCAGGGCGACGCCGCCTTGGGCGAAGCCGGCTGCGCTCGACAGGGCATAGACGGCCGGGAGTTCGATGACGATGTCGGCACCGCCTTCGATGGCCCAGGCCGCGCGGTGCCATTTATCGAAAAAGGCCGGCTCGCCGCGCTGGACGAAGGCGCCGCTCAGGATGATGACGATGGCCGCATCCGGGCCGGCAGCCTGGCGGACCTGGGCGATCAGATGGGCGTGGCCAGTGTGGAAAGGGTTGAATTCGGCGATGATGGCAATGGATTCCATAGAGCCTCCTATATGTTCAAAATTTCACAAAATCTCGAAAAAGTATAGCCTGACGAGAATTATATTATATGTTTTAAATAAAATCATACTAATGGTTATAAGTATACGGGCCACTCCGGGATACGTCAATGGTGTATACTCATTCCCTCTGGGAGGGAGGACGAAAGTATTTGCAATTCGTCGCTTTTTTTAGGTGACGCTATAAGCCTTTTATGCTATAATGAACCTAGTCTGTAGAAAGCATAAATAGGTGATTGCATGAAAGGATTGAAATTATTAGCAGTTGCGGCCATGACCGCAGCTGTCGTATTGTTGTCCGGATGCGGCAACACGACGATGCTCGAAGAATACAGCTTCGGGTATGTCCAGCTCAAAGCCGGGAATTCGGAAGTCTATGTCATGACACCGTTCGACCTGGCCCATGTAAGCCGCCAGAATGGGGAAGGCATGATGTACATCAACAACGATAAGCACATCAATGTCGTCGCTGTTTCCGAAACGGCTGGCGAAACGACGCCTGTAGCCATGGCAGAAGAATACGTTGCCATGCTGAAACAGACACCGGATGTTTCTGATCTGCAAACGAAGGTCACCGACGCGGAAGAAAGCGGCCGTAAGGCCACGGTTGTCGACGCTTCCTATACGGAACCGCTCAACGGCCAGCCGGCCAAGCTCATCGTGCGGAGTCTCTTCTTTGAAGATAATGGCCAGATATGGCACGTCATGTACATGTACAAAGACGGCGATGCCCTGGCTAAAGAAGTAGTTGACCACGTATTTGGCCAGCTCAAATAATTCTAAGACAAATGAAAGAGGGTAAATTTTCATGATCGTATTGGTTGTAAACTGCGGCAGCTCGTCCTTGAAGTACCAGCTCATCAACATGGACAATGAAGAAGTAATGGCAAAAGGTTTGGTCGAAAAAATCGGCCTTCCCGATTCGCAGCTGACCCACAAATGGAATGGCCAGAAGAAAGAAATCAAACAGTCCATCCCGGATCACAAAGTCGCTGTCAAACTCGTCCTCGACATCCTCACCGACGCTGAATGCGGCGTCATCAAATCCATGGATGCCATCGATGCTGTCGGCCACCGCGTCGTCCATGGCGGCGAAGAATTTGCTGCTTCCACGCTCATTACGGATGAAGTCATGAAAGCTTTGGAAAAATGCTCGGCTATGGCTCCGCTCCACAATCCGCCTAACATCATCGGCATCAACGCCTGCAAAGCTATCATGCCTGGCGTTCCCCAGGTCGGCGTCTTCGATACGGCCTTCCATCAGACCATGCCGGCGAAAGCTTTCATGTATGGCCTCCCGTATGAACTCTACACCGAAGACCACATCCGCCGTTATGGCTTCCACGGCACGAGCCATCGCTATGTAGCTGGCGAAGTCGCTAAAGTCATGGGCGTACCCGTTGAAAAACTGCGCATCATCAACTGCCACCTCGGCAACGGTTCTTCCCTGGCTGCCATCAAATACGGCAAATGCGTTGATACGACCATGGGCTTCACACCGCTCGCCGGCGTCCTCATGGGTACCCGCTGCGGCGATATCGACCCGGCTATCGTCCTCAACGTCATGGACAACCACCACCTTTCGACGAAAGAAATGGATACGCTCATGAATAAAAAATCCGGCGTCCTCGGCATTTCCGGCGTTTCCAGCGACTTCCGCGATCTCGGCCAGGCCGCTGCTGAAGGCAATGAACGCGCTCAGCTCGCCCTCGACATGTTCCATTATCAGGTCCGCAAGGAAATCGGTGCTTTCGCAGCTGCTATGGGCGGTGTAGACGTCATCACCTTTACGGCTGGCGTCGGCGAAAACGGTATCGAAGACCGTGCAGCCATTGCCGAAGGCCTGGAATACCTCGGTGCTAAACTCGACCCGCAGCGCAACAACGTCCGCGGCAAAGATGCCCTCATCAGCACGGATGATTCGACGGTCAAGATGTACGTCATCCCGACGAACGAAGAAATCATGATCGCCCGCGATACGAAGGAAATCGTATCCAAACAGTAATGACCAAAGTGCGTGCCCGAAGAGGGAGTGAATACTGTGAAATTACTATACTGGGACATTGACGGAACCCTATTGAATACGGGCCGGGCCGGTTTATACGCCATTGAAGAAGTCTTCCACGACCTCAAGGGCGCTGACGTGCCCGTGCCGAAGATCGCCGCCGGCGGCCGGACGGACAATTTCATCTGCCAGCAGCTCTTGTATAAAGCCACAGGCATCATGCCGACAGACGATGAAGTCCATGCCTTTTGCCGGGGCTATGAAAAGAAGCTCCTGAAATGGCTGAAGCGCAAGGCGGAAGAAGGCGTCGTCCTGCCTCATGTGGAAGAGAACCTGGCTTTCTTCCAGCAGCGTAAAGACTACAAGCAGCTTCTCCTGACCGGCAACAGCGCCATCGGTGCCCGCATGAAAATGGACGTCTTCGGCCTGTCCCAGTATTTCGATTTCCCTCATTCTGGGTTCGCCTTCAATTATTACTACCGCGATGATCTGGCCCGCAATGCCCTGGCCATCGCCAAGGAGGCCTGGGGCGATGCCATCGAGATGGCTTATGTCATCGGCGACACGCCTTACGACATCCAGTGCGGCAAGGCCATCGGTGCCCGCACCATCAGCGTGGCGACAGGCCGTTATTCTTACGAAGACCTGGCGAAATGCGCGCCCTGGAAAATCATGCGGTCCCTGCCGGACCCGGAAACATTCCTGAAAATCATCGAAAATTAAAGAAAAGTGTAAAAAAAGACCCGGACTCATAAAGAGTCCGGGTCTTTTTCCGGTTCTTCGATGCGCCACGTGTTTTCGAGGACGCGGAAATTGAGGCGATGCCATTTCTTTTCGATATCATCCAGTGTTTGTGAGGCTGAATATAACATATTATTTTGTTTCTTGGCCTGCTTTTCCAATTGGGCGATGCGGACACGCTGGGTGGATACCGTGTCTGCCAGCTCATAGACCTGGAACTGTAAAGCGGCGATCCAGAAGAACTCCAGGAGGGCGACGATGACGACGCACTTCTGGGCCTTGGGGAGGCTGTGCCAGGCCTGACAGAAGCGGCGGTGCAGGCGGGACAGGACCGCCCGGCTCTGCTGCTCCTTTTTGCTGATCCCCGTCAGGTCAGGGGGAAACTTGTGTCTGTCCATAAGCCTTATAAATTGGAAATGACGCGGGCCTTATTGCGGACGAAGTCAAGCCATAACTGAGCGGCATGGGAGAGGTAGTGGCCCCGTTTCCAGATGACGTAGAGGACGTGCATGATTTCCGGTTCTACCAGGGGACGGACGACGACCGATTCCGATACGCGGGGGTTCGTTTCCTTCGTCGGGCACAGGCGGCTCGGCAGGAGGGCGACGCCCAGGTTGGCGACGACGGTCTGGATCATGAGGTCCCGCTGGCTCGTTTCGAAGACGATCTTCGGCTGGAAACCGATCTTCTTACAGTGCTGGATGATTTCGTCGTGCAGGTTGAAGTCATCGCGGTAGAGGACCAGCGATTCATTGGCCAGCTTCTTGAGGGGAATCGTCTTTTCCTTGGACAGGATGTTGTCCCGGTGGATGATGACGTTCATCGGGTCCTGGGTCAGGAAGAACGATTCAAAGTCCTTTTCCTTCGGCTGCGTGCAGACGATGCCCAGGTCGATGAGGCCTTCCTGGACGCTGATTTCGACTTTCTTCGAGCCGTGTTCGTAGAGGTCTAGTTCGATCTGCGGGTATTCCTGCTTGAAGGCCCCCAGGAGGTTGGCGAAGATCGGAGCCCCTGTGATCGGCGGCAGGCCGATGAGGACCGTCCCTTGTTCCAGCTTGAATTCGTTTTCAAAGTCCGTCTTCAAGTGTTCGAACATGAAGACGACGCGCTTGGCGTGGGAGAGGAAGATCGTGCCAGCATCGGTGAGTTCGACGGCCTTGGCGTTGCGCATGAAGAGGACGACGCCCAGTTCTTCTTCCAGGGCCTTGATGGTGCGGCTGATGGCGGACTGGGAAATGTGCAGCGTCCGCGCGGCTTTGCTGAATGATTTCTTGTCGGCTACTTCGACAAAGTATTTAAGATGATGAAAATCCATACTAACACCTCCACTAATGGTGTACACCAAATCGGCACTTTAATATACACTCGATTGGTATACGTTTACAAAATAGCACTGAATGATGCATAAACTAGCATCACATTCCTATTGAATTTAGCATTACTTAGGCATATAATTAACTTGTAAGAAAAAGTTACAAAGTCGTTCGGTTTGTGATGGTCAGCAAGCTTCAAAAGGCATGTTGGTGTGCAAATCTGTAATATCACTATAATAGTATTACAGATTGAGAATATTAGCAATACCTTTTTTGAATATTGTTGAACCTTCCCGCTTTTCATTGCATTTTTTTCAAGATAGGGACGTGTATGGACGATACGTGAACAGAAGTCATCCATGGAACCTGGGTGATGGGAGTCCGCGCCGCCCGTATGAGGATGCAACAGAACGTCTTTATAGCTTTCTTAAGCCTATCAGTATGGTGTTTCCATATTGAAAGTATACTTTTATTTAAGGAGCGTGTTTTATCTATGAGCAAATTTAAAACCATGGATGGTAACGAAGCAGCTGCATGGGTGTCCTATGCATTTACTGAAGTTGCCGCAATTTATCCGATCACGCCGTCTTCTCCTATGGCAGAACATGTCGATGATTGGGCAGCCGCTGGCATGAAAAACATCTTCGGCCACAAAGTCAACGTTGTTGAAATGCAGTCCGAAGCTGGCGCAGCTGGCGCATTCCACGGTTCTTTACAGGCTGGTGCTTTGACAACTACGTACACGGCATCTCAGGGCTTCCTCCTCATGATCCCGAACATGTACAAAGTTGCTGGTGAACTCCTCCCGGGCGTATTCCACGTAGCTGCTCGTGCTTTGGCTAACCATGCACTGAACATCTTCGGTGACCATCAGGACGTTATGTCTGCTCGTGCAACAGGCTGCTGTCTCTTGGCCGAATCCAATGTTCAGGAAGTCATGGATCTCGGTGGTGTCGCTCATTTGGCAGCAATTAAAGGTTCCCTGCCGTTCATCAACTTCTTCGATGGTTTCCGTACTTCTCACGAAATCCAGAAAGTTGAAGTCATGGACTTCGAAAACTTCAAGAAACTCGTTGACTGGGACGCTATCGCAGCATTCCGTAAACGTGCCCTCAACCCGGATCATCCGGAAATCCGCGGCACTGCAGAAAACCCGGACGTATACTTCCAGCACACAGAAGCTTCCAACAAATTCTATGACGCTATGCCGGATATCGTAGCTGACTACATGGACAAGATTTCTGAAATCACTGGCCGTACGTACAAACCGTTCAACTACTTCGGCGCTCCTGACGCTGAATACGTTGTCGTTTCCATGGGTTCTCTCTCCGACGTCGCTAAACAGACTGTCGAATACTTGCAGAGCCAGGGCGAAAAAGTCGGTGCCATCAACGTTCACCTCTATCGTCCGTTCTCCAACAAATACCTCCTCAACGTTCTTCCGAAAACTGTTAAGAAGATCGCTGTCATCGACCGTACGAAAGAACCGGGCTCCCTCGGCGAACCGCTCTACCTCGATATCGTTGGCTTCGTAAAAGAAGAAGGCCTCAACATCGACGTTATCGGCGGCCGTACAGGTATGGGCTCCAAAGACGTTCTTCCGGAAGACTTCCTCGCTGTCTTCAAAGAACTCAAGAAAGAACATCCGCTCAACGGCTTCACGCTGGCTATCAACGACGACGTTACCAACCTCAGCCTTCCGCGCGAACCGAAAATGCCGGTTGACACGACTGGCCTTACGTCCTGCAAATTCTGGGGCTTCGGTTCTGATGGTACTGTCGGCGCTAACAAATCCGCTATCAAGATCATCGGTGACCACACCGACATGTATGCTCAGGCATACTTCGCTTATGACTCCAAGAAATCCGGCGGCGTAACTATTTCTCACCTGCGTTTCGGTACTCGCCCGATCGATATGCCGTACCTCATCGACGCAGCTGACTACATCGCTTGCCATCGTCAGTCCTATGTAAAACGCTTTGACATCCTCCGCGGTATCAAAGAAGGCGGCACATTCATGCTGAACTGCACCTGGACTGATGAAGAACTGGAAAAAGAACTTCCGGCTCGCATCAAACGCGCTATCGCTAAGAACCATGTTAAATTCTACACCTTGAACGGTGACGCTATTGGCCAGAGACTCGGCCTCGGCACTCGTATCAACATGGTCATGCAGGCTGCATTCTTCGCACTCGCTAAGATCATTCCTATCGATGACGCTGTTAAATACTTGAAAGACTCCATCGTCAAGAGCTATGGCAAGAAAGGCCAGAAAGTCGTTGACATGAACAACGGCGCTGTTGATGCTGGTATCAAAGAATTCCATGAAGTTAACTATCCGGCTTCCTGGGCTGACGCTAAAGACGAAGTCGTCGAAGGCCGTCCGGCTCCGAAGTACTTCACGGAAGTTGCAAAACCGATGCTCGAACAGGTTGGCGACGATCTCCCGGTTTCCGCATTTGCTGGCCGCGAAGATGGCACCATGCCTTCCGGTACTGCTAAATTCGAAAAAGCAGGCCCGGCTCTCCACGTTCCTTCCTGGGATGCTGAAAAATGTATCGGCTGCTTGCAGTGCTCCTTCGTCTGCCCGCACGCTACTATCCGTCCGGTATTGACGACGAAAGAAGAAACAGCTGCTGCTCCGGCAGGCTACAAAGTAGCTCCGAAAGCTAAATCCGGCAAAGAATATGATCTCTCCATCATCGTTGACCAGCTCGACTGCCTCGAATGCGGTTCCTGCGTAAACGTTTGCCCGGTTCAGGCTCTCACCATGGTTCCGAACACCGACGCAGAACGTCAGAAGATGGACCTCTGGTACTATGGTACGGAAACGGTTGCTCCGAAAGCTAACCCGCAGAACAAGAAGACCGTCATCGGTTCTCAGTTCGAAACTCCGCTCCTCGAATTCTCCGGCGCATGCGCAGGCTGCGGTGAAACACCGTATGTCAAACTCATCACGCAGCTCTTCGGCGATCGCATGATGATTGCAAATGCTACTGGCTGCTCCTCCATTTGGGGTGCATCCGCTCCGGTTTCCCCGTACACCATGAACGCTGCTGGCCATGGCCCGGCTTGGGCAAACAGCCTCTTCGAAGATGCTGCTGAATTTGGTCTCGGCATGTTCCTCGGCGTAGACAAAGTCCGCAAAGACTTGGCTGAAAACCTCGACGCTGCTAAAGCCGTTGCTTCTCCGGAACTCCAGGCTGCACTCAGCGACTGGGCTGCTAACATGAACGAAGGCGAAGGCTCTCGTGAACGCGCTGACAAACTGACAGCTCTCCTCGAAAAAGAAGCTGCTGGCAAACCGGTTCTCGAAGACTTCCTCGCTAAGAAACAGTTCTTCGTTAAACGTAGCCAGTGGATTATCGGTGGTGACGGCTGGTCCTACGATATCGGTTACGGCGGTGTTGACCACGTCCTCGCTTCCGACCACGACGTCAACGTCCTCGTCCTCGATACCGAAGTTTACTCCAACACTGGCGGTCAGTCCTCTAAAGCTACCCCGACTGCAGCTATCGCTCAGTTCGCTGCTGCCGGCAAACGCACGAAGAAGAAGGACCTCGGCATGATGGCTATCTCCTATGGCTATGTCTATGTAGCTCAGGTAGCTATGGGTGCTGATAAGAACCAGCTCATGAAAGCTATGACTGAAGCTGAAGCTTACCATGGCCCGTCCCTGGTTATCTGCTACGCTCCTTGCATTAACCACGGCATCCGTAAAGGCATGGGCAAGAGCCAGCTGGAAGAAAAACTCGCTGTCGAATGCGGTTACTGGGATCTCTTCCGCTACAACCCGGATCTCAAAGCTCAGGGCAAGAATCCGTTCAGCCTCGACTCCAAAGAACCGGATTACAGCAAATTCCAGGAATTCTTACAGGGTGAAGTTCGTTATGCTTCCCTTAAGAAAGGCTTCCCGGAAGAAGCAGACGCTCTCTATGCTAAGACAGAAGCAGACGCTAAGAACCGTCGCGAATCCTATGTACGTTTACAGAAGGGTTTTGAAGACTAATTTGATTGCACTCGCTGCATGAGAATAGAAGAAAGGCCCCGCATGAAGGTTTCGACCCTCATGCGGGGTCTTTTTGTTTTAACCCTAGCCCCTAGCCCCTAACCCCTAACCCCTAACCCCTAGCCCCTAACCCCTAGCCCCTAACCGCTAACTGCTGACTGCTAAAAAAGGGCTTGTCGCACGACGACAAGCCCTTTTTTATTGCCATCCCTTCTCAATGGGTATATAATAAAGCGTGTTTTTAAGAACCATTTAGAAAGGGGCCATTCTGTATGTCATCTAAACTGGGTACATTATGTATTGTTCTGACGGCCATAGCCTTTGGTACGATGGAAATTTCCTTGAAGATTGCCGGGACGGCGTTCACACCTTTCCAGCTAACCTTTCTCCGGTTCCTCGTCGGTGGGCTATTGCTCATGCCGCTGGCCATCCGAGATTTGAAGAAGCGCAGCATCCACCTCGATCGTTCCGATTGGGGTTATTTGGCTGTCCTCGGGCTGATCAACATCTGTTTCAGCATGATCCTCTTCCAGATCGGGGTCAACATGGCTAATGCCGGTCTGGCGGCTATCGTCTTTTCCAGTAACCCGATTTTTGTCATGATTTTTTCGTATTTCATCATTCACGAAGCCTTTACCCGAAAAAAGGCCATTACCCTGGTCCTGAGTATCATCGGCCTGGTCATCGTCGCCAATCCGATGGCTATCATCCGCAGTGGTAATATCGGCCTGCTCGTGTCGCTGTCGGCAGCGATTTCCTTTGCCCTCTATACGACACTGGGGAAACTCCGCATTGAAAAACTGGGCGGCAACGTAGAAAATGCCTTCAGCTTCCTCATCGGCTGTGTTTTCCTGTTTTTCATCCTCATGTTCCACGGCGACCCGATTCTGGCCGGTATTGATTCTCATACCGTATGGCCCCTTATTTACTGTTCCTTAGTCGTCACGGGCTTCGGCTATCTCTGCTTCATGAAGGCCATCGAACTGACAGGGCCGTCCAATGCGTCCTTTGCCTTCTTCATCAAGCCGATCATCGCCTTGATCTTGTCGGCTATCATCTTGTCAGAACCGATTACGGTCAATGCCGTCGTCGGCCTGGCCCTGATCCTCCTGGGCTGCACCATGGCAGGACCTATTGAACACTTGCTCTTTCGCCATCACGCTATCGGCGAAATCGAAGGCCGCGAAAATCATCCGGCCTGGATCAAAGAAGATACCGAAAGTCCCTTGGTCATTACGATTTCCCGTGAATACGGCAGCGGCGGCCGCAACATCGGCAAGCTCGTCGCCCGCAAGCTCGGCATCCCGTATTACGACACGGAAATCCTCAATCTGACCCGCAAGGAACATCCGCAGACTTTCGCCGCCTGGTGCAAAGACCGCAAGCGCCTGCTCGGACCGTTGCTGACCAAGGTCTATGATGATTATATCCACTATGCATCGGGCTATGAATCGAAGCAGCAGGAAATGTTCCGCGATGAAGCTGAAGTCATCCAGGCTCTGACCGATGGGAAGTCATGCGTCATCGTCGGCCGCCTGGCCAACTACATCCTGCGCAAACGGCCGAATACGTTCAACGTCTTCATCTCGTCCGACCCGGACTGGGCCATTCAACGCATCATGCTCCGCGAACACGTCGATGCCGAAAAGGCGCGGAAGATACGCAACCACGTCAACCACGAACGGCGCGATCACTGCATGTACTGCACCGATTCCTATTGGGGCTACGGCGCCAACTACGACTTGAGCCTCAAATCCAGTGACTACGGCGTCGTCAAGACGGCCGACCTCATCTTACAGGCCGCCCAGCACCGCCTGACCATTTCCAAAGAAGATATCAACCCCGCCGCCGACCACAACGCCATCTCCGCGCCAGCAGCTGCTGCCGAATCGTAATTTTGTAGTTTGTAGTAGGGGCTTGCACGTGGCAAGCCCGCAACTGGATATGTATGGATTTTCCCATCCGGATTCGTAGGGAATTTACCAAAATACCGAAGCGGGTCGCCCACGTGGCGACCCCTACAGAAAAAGCGCTGTCTTTATACGACAGCGCTTTTTTTATGCCCCCAATATTAAACAAATCTTAAATTTTCTCAAAATTGACAAATAATGGCAAGTGTATATAGATTTGGCCTTTATTTTGAGAATAGAAAGTGATAAAATAATAATTGATTTATTGATAGTGATTATTCTTGAGAATGTGTCGTGATAGCTATGGAGAAACGATGGCAGTTCAGCAGCCCCGACAGGGAGCTCATCGAGGCCTTGTCTGTACAATTACATATATCCCCGATATTGGCCCAGGTACTGGCCAGCCGCGGCATCGCCGATGTCCGTGAAGGGGACCATTTTCTTCACGATACTTTGGCCGATATGGCCGATCCTTTCCAGATGAAAGGCATGGAGACGGCCGTCATCAGGTTGGGACAGGCGATAACCGAAAAGCAGCGCATCGTCATTTACGGTGACTATGACGTCGACGGCATTACGTCGACGTCTCTTGTTTATTCGGTCCTCCGTGACCTCGGCGCGTCGCCGCAGTTCTACATTCCCGAACGGGAGAGTGAAGGCTATGGCCTCAATGAGGGGGCCCTGGAGCAGCTGAGCCGGCAGGCCGACCTGCTCATCACCGTCGACTGCGGCATTTCATCCTATGACCTGGTCCGGCAGTTCTCGCCTGTCCTGGATATGATCATTACGGATCATCACGAACCGCCGGAGCAGATCCCGCCAGCCCTGGCCGTCCTCAATCCCAAGCAGGCCGGCTGCCCGTATCCTTTCAAGGAGCTGGCCGGGGCCGGCGTGGCTTATGTCCTTTGCCGGGCCCTGTGGCAGCATCACTGCCATGAAGACCTGCCGGGCTATACGGACCTGGCGGCCCTGGGGACCATCGCCGACCTGGTCCCCCTGACCGGGGAGAACCGCATCCTCGTCCGCTATGGCCTGGCGGCCATGAAGAAAGGGAAGCGGACGGGCATCAAGGCCCTCCTCGATGCGTCGGATCTCAGCGGCAAGGACATCACGGCCGGGCGCATCGCCTTCACGGCGGCGCCGCGCCTCAATGCCGCCGGGCGCATCAGCCATGCCACGAAAGGCGTCGAGCTGCTCCTGGAAAGCGATGCGGCCAAGGCCGCCGCCGATGCGGCGGAACTGAGCCGTCTCAACACGGAGCGCCAGGACATCGAGCACACCATTGCCCAGGAGGCCATCGCCCAGATCGAAGGGCAGGGGAGGGGCCGTGACGGCGTCCTCATCGCCTATCACGAAGGCTGGCACGTCGGCGTCATCGGCATCGCCGCGTCGCGCCTGGTAGAAACGTATTACCGGCCGTCCCTGGTCATTACCGTCCGCGACGGCATCGGCAAGGGCTCGTGCCGCAGTATCAGCGGCTTCAATATGTATGAAGCCCTGCAATACGCCCAGGATTTGCTCATCCAGTTCGGCGGCCATACCATGGCGGCGGGTTTCTCCGTCAAGGCCGAGAACATCGAGGCCCTGCGCCAGCGCCTGCTGGATTATGCCGCAGCACACATGACGGCCGCCGATTACATCCCCCTGGTCCATATCGACAAGGTACTGGAGCCAGCCGATGTGACGCTGGACCTCATCGCCGAACTGTCCCGCCTGGAGCCGTATGGCATGGGCAACAGCCGGCCTGTCTTTTCCCTTAGCGGGGCTACGGTAGAGGAAATCCGTCCCATCGGCCGGGAAAAGCAGCACGTCCGCCTCGTCGCCCGCGGCGCCGACAGGACGCGCCTTTCCGGTGTCGCCTGGTCCCAGGCGGGCCTGTGCGACGCCATCGTCGAAGGCGATGTCATCGACGTGGCCTTCCAGCTCGAACGGAACGACTTCAACGGCACGTCGTCGCCGCAGCTGGTCATCCAGGACGTCCATCTGCCGGGCCGCCATATCGTCCTTGACCGGACGGTCATGGTCGATATCTACATGGCCCTCAAGAAATGCATCCCCGACTGGGGCATGCCGGTCTGGCAGGTCCGCCGCCGGCTGGCCGCCGCCCAGGGGGACTGCTATGACGTCCACACCATTTACGCTGCCATCGTCGTCCTGCGGGAAATCGGTGTCCTCAAAGTACGCCATGATGACGACGGCCCAGCCTATTATTTTCCTATCCTTGCGGGGAAAATGGATCTTCATACGTCGCCGACGTATGAATTGTACTGCAAGGAGTAAGGAGGTTTCATATTATGGAATTTAAAGATAAAGATGTCGAATTCAAACACCTCATCGACACGATACATACCTATCTGCCCCAGGCCAAATGCGATGATGTGACCAAAGCCTATAACCTGGCCGAAGAGGCCCATAAGGACCAGCGCCGCGTCAGCGGGGAGCCGTATATCCTGCACCCCCTGGCCGTGGCCCAGATCCTGGCAGATATGAAAATAGATACGACGACCATTACGGCGTCGCTCCTCCACGATGTCGTCGAAGATACCTCGTACACCCTGGAAGACATCAAGAAGATGTTCGGCAAGGAAGTGGCCTTCCTCGTCGACGGCGTCACCAAGTTGAGCCGCCTCAATTACCGTACCAAAGAAGACCAGCAGCTCAACAGCATGCGCAAGATGTTCCTGGCCATGGCCAAGGACGTGCGTGTCGTCGTCATCAAGCTCGCCGACCGCCTGCACAATATGCGCACCCTGCGCTACATGCGCAGCGACAAGCAGAAGCGCATCGCCCAGGAAACGCTGGAAATCTTTGCGCCTCTGGCACACCGCTTAGGGATTTTCAATATCAAATGGGAACTGGAAGACCTGTCTTTCCGCTACCTCGAACCGGATAAATACTACGACCTCGTCGACCAGATGAAGCAGAAGCGCCACGTCCGCGAAGAAATCGTCAACGAAGCCATCGACGTCCTCAAGAAGGCCCTCGACGACGCCCATATCCACTGCGAAATCAACGGCCGGCCCAAGCATTTTTACAGCATTTATAAAAAGATGAAGAAAGATAACCGCGACTTGAGCCAGGTCTATGACCTCTTCGCCATCCGCGTCATCGTCGACGATGTCAAGGATTGCTACGGCGTACTGGGTATCGTCCACAGCCTGTGGAAGCCTTTGCCGTACCGCTTCAAGGACTATATCGCCATGCCGAAGCCCAATAACTATCAGTCCCTGCACACGACGGTCATCGGGACGAGAGGGCAGCCGGTCGAAATCCAGATCCGCACCTGGGAAATGCACCGCATCGCCGAATACGGCGTCGCTGCCCACTGGCGCTATAAAGAAGGCAACCAGACGGCCAACAAGGACGCTTTCGATGAAAAGATGGGCTGGCTGCGCAACCTCCTGGAATGGCAGGATACGAGCAATCCGAAAGAATTCGTCAACGCCCTCAAGCTCGACGCCTTTTCCGATGAAGTCTTCGTCTTTTCGCCGCGGGGCGACGTCATCGACCTGCCCCAGGGCTCTATCCCCATCGACTTTGCCTACCGCATCCATACCGACGTCGGCCACCGCTGCGTCGGCGCCAAGATCAACGGCAAGATCGTGCCTTTGGACTATAAATTGAAGAACGGCGACATCGTCGAAATCATTACGTCCAAAGTCGGCAAGCCCAGCCTGGACTGGCTGAATATCGTCGGCAGCTCGGAAAGCCGCTCGAAGATCCGCAGCTGGTTCAAGAAGGAAAACCGCGAAGAAAACATTGCCAAGGGCCTGGATGCGCTGGAACGGGAATGCAAGCGCCTGGGCCATGACTGGAAAGCCATCAACGTCGGCGGCCGCCTGGGCCGCGTGGCCAAGCAGATGAATGCCGGCTCCGAAGACGACCTGGTCGCCGCTGTCGGCTATGGTGGCTTTGCCGTCAATACGGTCCTCATCAAGCTCCTGGAACTGCATAAGAAAGATTTGCAGAAGCAGGAAGAAAAGACCAACAGCCTGGCAGCCCTGGAAAAACTCAAGACCAAGAAACCGGTCAAGCACAACGGCACGGGTATCCTGGTCAAAGGCGAACCGGGCCTGCTGGTCCGCCTGGCCAAATGCTGCAGCCCCGTGCCGGGTGATCCCATCATCGGCTTCATTACCCGCGGCCGCGGCGTCTCGGTCCACCGCGCCGATTGCCCGAACGTCACGCACAGCCAGAACGATGTGGACCGCCTCATCGACGTCGAATGGGATTATGACGGCAATGAACGCTTCGAAGTGAACATGGAAATCGTCGCCTACGACCGCACGGGCATCATGGCCGAAATCATGGCCACCCTGGCGGAAATGAAGATTTCCATCCTCAGCGTCAACGCCAAGACCAGCGATACCAAGAATGTCACCATCCATATGGGCATCAGCATCAAGGACCTGGCCCAGTTTGAATTCGTAGCCACCAAGATACGCCGCCTGAAGGATGTCTATGCTGTCGAACGCTATACGGGAGGGAGCCAGACATGAGAGCTGTCGTACAAAAGACGCTGACGTCTTCCGTGACCTCAGACGGCGTCCTCACCGGTCAGGCCGGTAACGGCCTGACGGTCCTCCTCGGCGTCTCCGTGAAGGATACAGAAGCCGACGTCCGCTACCTGGCCGACAAGATCGTCCACTTGCGGATCTTTGAAGATGACCAGGGGAAACTTAATCACTCCCTCCTCGATGAAGGCGGGGAGATGCTGGTCATCTCGCAGTTCACGCTGTACGGTGATGCCCGCCACGGCCGCCGTCCCAGCTATATCGAAGCGGCGAAGCCCGAACAGGCCGAAGCCTTGTATGAGCAGTTCGTCGCCGCTGTCCGCGCCTTTGGCGTCACCGTGGCGACGGGCCGTTTCCGGACCCATATGGTCGTATCCCTGGAAAACGACGGTCCCGTGACGATCCTCTTGGACAGCCAGAAAACCTTTTAAGGAGAAATGTATATGAGCATGAAATATATCAGTATGGAACTTGGTCCTATCATGACCAATTGTTATATCGTTTACGATACGGATACGAAAGACGCCATGGTCGTCGACCCGGCCTGGGATTATCCGGCTATCGACAAGGCCCTGACCAGCCACGGCCTGACGCTGAAATTCATCTTCCTGACCCACGGCCATGCCGATCACATCGGCGCCCTGCAGGAACTGCGCCAGCGCAAGAACGTGCCGGTCTACGTCGGCGCCGGCGATGCCGACCTCATTTCCAATTCGCACAATAATTTATCCATGTTCATGGGCCAGGCCATCGAATGCACGTCGGCAGACCACCTGGTCAAGGACGGCGATGAACTGACTTTGGGGAACCTGCACTTCACGGTCCTGGAAACGCCGGGCCATACGCCGGGCGGCCTCAGCCTGTACGGCGAAGGCGTCGTCTTTTCCGGCGACACGCTCTTCCGCTATTCCGTCGGCCGTACCGACCTCTACGGCGGTTCGTCGAAGACGCTGCTCCACAGCCTGGAAACGAAACTCATGACCCTGCCGGACAATACCTTGGTCCTGCCTGGCCACGGCCCGGCGACATCCATCGGTGATGAACGGCGGGGCAATCCCTTCCTGGACGGAGGATGGTAAGCTATGGTTGCCTATAAAGGCGCGGAGTTCTGGATGCGCGTCACGCTGGCCGTCCTGGCCGGTGCCTTGTTCCTCACGGTCCATGCCGTCTACTGGCCCGTCGTCATTTCCCTTATTTTGACGTTCATCCTCATGCCCATCCGCGATGGCGTCATCAAAGGCCTGCGGCGTCTGACCGGCCGCCATGTACCCATCGACATTGCCATCCTCATCTCCTTTGTCATCCTCATCGTCATCGTGACGATCATTACCAATATCATCGTCAAGCCGCTGGTCATCCAGGTCAACTTGCTGGCAGCCAACTTCAATGATCTGGTCAGCCAGACGGCGGCCCTGGTGACACAGCTTGAAAATGAGCAGACTCAGTTCTATATCCCGGACCAGGTCAAGAAGATCATCAACGATGCCTTCGTCAAAGTCGGTAATTACGGTATCGACGGTATTACCAACCTCATCCAGTCGGTTTTTGCCATTGCCGGGACGGTCGTCGAATTCTTCGTCGTGCCGATCATTACTTTTTATTTCATGAAAGACGGCAGCCACATGGTGCGGATTTTCGTCGATATCTTTCCCGAAAGTTACCGCAGTCATCTGGCCGGACTCTTTCAGGAAATACAGCATGTCCTGAGCCGCTATATCCGCGGCCAGATCCTCATGAGCTGTATCATTGCCACCCTGACGTTCCTCGGCATGTGGGCCATGGGCGTACCGTACCCCATGGTTATCGGCCTCTTGGCGGCCATTACCGAATGGATTCCCATTGTCGGGCCTATCGTCGGCGCCGTGCCGGCCATCCTGCTCAGCGCGACGGTCAGCTTGTCCTTGCCGCTGAAAGTCATCATCTTCTATATCGTCATCCAGCAGATTGACAGCCACCTCATCATGCCTCAGGTCATGGGGGCCGTCATCAGCCTGCATCCGGTCGTCATCGTCATTGCCCTGCTCATCGGCGGGACCCTCTTTGGCGTAGCCGGTATGATCCTTACCGTCCCGGTGACGGCAGTCTTACAGATTTTATGTAAACATTTATGGTTTTACAATACATATAAAGAAAAGGCGATGAAGTACAATGGAAACAACGAGAACAGAAACGAATAAGAAAGAAATCATGGACACCATGATGAAGCGCATGAAAGAAAAAATCAAGTTCAAGAAATGCAAGATGACGTCCCAGCGGCAGATCATCCTGCGGGCCTTCGTCGAAAGCCCAATCCGCCACATGAGCGCCGAAGAAGTCTTCGAACTGGTCAAAAAGACGGCGCCGGACATCGGCCTGGCTACGGTCTACCGGACACTGGACCTGTTCACTCAGATGGACCTCTTGAAGAAACTCGATTTCGACGACGGCTGCAGCCGCTATGAATTGAATGACCGCGACAATGAAGGCCATTTCCACCACCATCTTATCTGCCTGGGCTGCGGCAAGGTCTGGGAATGTGAAGACGATCTCCTGGAAACGCTGGAAACGATACTGGAAAAGCGCCTCCATTTCCACACCGTCGATCATCAGCTGAAAGTCTATGGCTACTGCGAAGAATGCCAGAAGAAACGGGAAGAAGAAGCGGCTAAGGAAGCGGACGCTGCGAAAGAAGCGGAATAAGATGGCCCTTCAGACCTATACCTATGATGGGCCGGAGCGCTTCCATTCCCTCATCGGACAGGTCATGGCCTCGCTGGGCTATGTCGGCGGCCGGGAAGTCCGCGACGTCGGAGCGGCCGTCACCATCCGCGATGACAGCGGGCACCTCTACGTGGGCTGTACCTTCCAGGACGGCGGGGAACCCTGGTCTTCGGAAGCTCGTCTCTGGCAGGCCGGCCGGGAACGGGAAGTCCTCAAAGACTGCCTCATCCACTGGCATGACCGCTTCTGCGGCCACGGCCCCAGCCCGTGGGGGACGCTCATCGGCGTGCGGCCGACCAAGCTGGTCCACCACCTCTTCGACCAGGGATTTACCGATGACCAGGCCGAAAAGGCCTTGCAGACGTCCTATTGCGTGGCACCGGCCATCGCCCGCGACCTGGTGGCCATGGCCCGGCTCCAGCGGCCTTACGTCAACGGCCGGGGCCGGAAACTGGCCTTATACGTTGGGATTCCCTATTGTCCCAGCCATTGTCTGTACTGTTCCTTCCCGTCGCGACTCATCGGCCGGGAAGGGGAGGCAGCCCTGGGGGACTTTCGTGATGCCGTCCTGACCGACCTCGACGATCTGGCCGATTTATGCCGGACCTATGACCTGGAAGTCACGTCGCTCTATATCGGCGGCGGTACGCCGACGTGTCTGCCCCTGCCCGTCCTGGAAGCGATGATGATGCGGCTGGCCCGGAATTTCCCGTCGGTCCGTGAATGGACCGTCGAAGCGGGCCGCCCCGATACGGCGACGCCGGAGATGCTGTCCATGTTGCGCCGGGCCGGCGTCAATCGCATCAGCGTCAATCCCCAGACCCTGCAGCAGCGGCTCCTCGATGCCCTGGGCCGGCGCCATCGGGTAGAAGATATTTACACCATGTATGAAAATTGCCGGGAACTGGGTTTTTCCGTCATCAATATGGACTTCATCGCCGGCCTTCCGGGACAAACCGTGGCTGATATGCAGGAAAATATGGAAATTGTTTGCAAACTGCACCCGGAAAATGTTACAATTCATACGTTAGCATTAAAAAAACGGGCACCTTTATTCCATCATGAATTGCGGGCCGCCATTCCGCCTGCCGAAGAAACGGGCCGTATGGTCCATCTTTGCCAGTCCATCCTGACGGCCGGCGGCTACGTGCCGTACTATATGTACCGCCAGAAATACATGGCAGCCAGCTTCGCCAACATTGGCTATGCCCTGCCGGGCAGTGTCAGTGCCTATAACATAGAAATGATGGAAGAACGGCAGTCCGTCCTGGCAGCCGGACCGGGCGGGGCGACGAAGTTCCTCTGCCGCGATGGCCACACCCTGGAAAAGGTGTATATGCCGAAAGATGTCGATGCATACGTGCAGGCGCTGGCGGAAAAAATGGCCCAGCGCCGTCGTTTGTGTGCTATCATATACGGAGGAGAGGATATTTAAATGGCTATTACTGCACCGAGAGGTACGCAGGATTTCCTGCCGGAACAGACGGCAGAGTGGCAGCTGCTGGAAGCAAAGATCCGCCAGATCTGCTCGCTCTACGGGTTCGGCGAAATCCGCACGCCTATGTTTGAAAGTACTGAATTGTTTTTACGCGGCATCGGGGAAACGACGGACGTCGTCACCAAGGAAATGTATACCTTTGAAGACCGCGGCGGCCGCAGCATGACCCTGCGCCCGGAAAATACGGCATCCGTCGTCCGGGCCTTCCTGGAACACAAGCTCTACGGCGACCCGCAGGTCCACAAGTTCTACTATATGGGGCCCATGTTCCGTCATGACCGTCCCCAGGCTGGCCGCTACCGCCAGTTCACGCAGTTCGGCGTCGAAGAAATCGGGTCCAAGGACCCGGCTGTCGATGCGGAAATCATCGCCATGGCCTTCCAGCTCTTCCGGGAACTGGGGCTGAATGACCTGGTATTGCACCTCAACTCCGTCGGCTGCCCGAAATGCCGCCCTGTCTATCGCCAGAAGCTCCTCGATTTCTTTGCGGACAAACGGGACCAGCTCTGTGACGATTGCAACGAACGCCTGGAAAAGAACCCGCTCCGCGTCCTCGACTGCAAAGAAGACGGCGAAAAGATGATGCAGATGGGTGTACCCCTGATTACGGATAATCTCTGTGACGACTGCAAGGAACATTTCCACAAAGTCCAGGAATATCTGACGGCCATCGGTATTCCCTTTACCCTCGACCCGCGCCTGGTCCGCGGCCTCGATTATTATACCAATACGGCTTTTGAAATCATGTACGCTCCCTTGGGCGCACAGAGCACGGTCTGCGGCGGCGGCCGTTACGACGGCCTCATCGAAGAAGTCGGCGGTCCGTCGACACCGGGCATCGGCTTTGCCATCGGCATGGAACGGCTGCTCCTGACCTTGAAGGAACAGGGCCTGCTGCCACCGGTCGAAAAGAAGCAGCCCGTCTTCCTCGTCGCCCTCGGCGATGCCGCCAAGACCAAGGCCTTCGAACTGCAGCAGCAGCTCCGTGCGAAAGGCCTCTATGCTGAAATCGACCTCCTGGGCCGCAGCATGAAGGGTCAGATGAAATCGGCCAATAAACTCAACGCCGATTACACGGTCATCATCGGTGAAGATGAATTGGCCGCCGGGGAAGCCCAGGTCCGCAATATGGCCAGCAAAGAACAAGTCAGCGTTCCCCTTGATGGGATTGTTGCATATATGGAAACACACAAGAAGGGATGATTTACGAATGGATACAATGGAAGGTTTACACCGCTCCCAATACTGCGCTGAAGTAAGCGAAGCGGACAAAGGTAAAGAAGTCGTCTTGATGGGCTGGGTCGAACGCCGCCGCGACCATGGCGGACTCATTTTCATCGACCTCCGCGACCGTACGGGCATCGTACAGGTCGTCGCATCGCCGGACTATGAAAAGACTTCTTTCGATAAAGCAGAACAGGTACGTACGGAATACGTCCTGGCTGTACGCGGTATCGTCCGCATGCGTGATAAAGATACGATCAACCCCAAGATGAAGACGGGCACGATCGAAATCCGCTGCGAAGAACTGCGCATCCTCAATTCGTCGAAGACGCCGCCGTTCTACATTGAAGACAACATCGACGTTGACGAAAAGATCCGCCTCAAATATCGTTACCTCGACCTGCGCCGTCCGGAAATGCAGAAGAACCTCATCATGCGCCATAAAGTAAAACATGCCATGCGCACGTTCCTCAACGAACACGGCTTCATCGACATCGAAACGCCGGAACTCTGCAAGAGCACGCCGGAAGGTGCCCGTGACTACCTCGTACCGAGCCGTGTCAACGAAGGCAAATTCTACGCCCTGCCGCAGTCGCCGCAGATTTTCAAACAGCTGCTCATGATTTCCGGGATGGACCGTTACTACCAGATCGCCCGCTGCTTCCGCGATGAAGACCTGCGTGCAGACCGCCAGCCGGAATTCACTCAGCTCGATATGGAAATGTCCTTCATGGACCAGGAAGAAATCCTGACCCTCGTCGAACAGATGGTACATTACATCTTCAAAGAAACGCTGGGCCACGACGTCAAGCTCCCGATTCACCGCATGACTTGGGACTACGCCATGGAAAACTACGGCTCTGATAAGCCGGACCTGCGCTTCGACATGAAGTTCACCGACGTCACCGAACTCGTCAAGGATACGGACTTCAAAGTCTTCCGCAACGTCATCGACAACGGCGGTCAGGTCAAAGCCATCAACGTCAAAGGCGATGCAGACATTCCCCGTCGTGAACTGGACGGCCTCGTCGAATACGTCGGCCACTACGGTGCAAAGGGCCTGGCTTGGATTGGCTTCCTCGAAGACGGCACGCTCAAATCGCAGATCAAGAAATTCTTCGGTGAAGACAAGCTCCGTGAAATCGGGAAAGCCTGCGGCGCTGAAACGGGCGACCTGGTTCTCATGATTGCCGACAAACCGAAAATCGTCGCAGCTGCCCTCGGCGAACTGCGTAAGGAAATGGCCCGCCGCATGAACCTCATCGACGAAGACGAATTCGCCTTCACCTGGGTCGTCGACTTCCCGATGTTTGAATACAGCGAAGAAGAACATCGCTATGTCGCTATGCACCATCCGTTCACGGCTATGCGCGATGAAGACCTGGATAAATTGGAAACCGACCCGGCTCATGTCTATGCCAAGGCTTATGACCTGGTCCTCAACGGCATCGAACTCGGCGGCGGTTCTCTCCGTATCTACCAGCCCGATGTACAGCAGCGCGTCTTCAAGGCTATCGGCCTGACACCGGAAGAAGCAGAACAGAAATTCGGCTTCCTCCTCCGTGCCTTTGAATACGGTGCACCGCCCCATGGTGGTCTGGCCTTCGGTTTGGACCGCATGATCATGCTCATGCTCAAACGCAAGTCTATCCGCGACGTCATCGCCTTCCCGAAGACCCAGAACGCTATCGACCCCATGAGCGAAGCTCCGTCGACAGTTACCAAAAAACAGCTGCATGAACTCCACATCCAGGTAGAAGAAGACCTGGTAAGTAAATAGAGAGAGATGAAAAAAGCTTGTCGCATGTGCGGCAAGCTTTTTTTAGCAGTCAGCAGTTAGCAGTCAGCCGCGGTCCTATGGACCGCTTTCGTAGGGGACGCCTAGTGTAGGACCTCCCTCATATATACATTACCTAACTCTTTCTGGTATAATAGGCATATAGACATAGTCACCAGCATGGAGGTGTTGTATCATGAGTAGACACAGCC
>NZ_JBHYRR010000017.1:0-66993 GCF_047974155.1 Megasphaera jansseni
ACTACGAACGAAAAACTTTTAAGTTGAAGGGGCCTCGCATGATGGCAAAAACCTTCGTGCGACAGCCCCTTTTAAGTAGTTAGTGGCTAGCTGTTAGTGGTTAGCGGATGGTTAAAAATTTATAGTCACCTAAAAAGGAGCTGTCGCATTGCGACAGCTCCTTTTTTACATCCAAACTATTAGAAAGCGTTATGAGAATATTCGTAGTACATATCGGTGAGCTGATCCATTTTGTCGCTCATTTCGACCATGAGGTCCGATGCGGTATCGTAGTCGTCAGCAGCCAGGGCCTGTTTGATCTTGGAGAAGATGGAAAGGCTCTTTTCCGTGTCGCGGCCCAGTTCTGTACGGAGGGCGTTGATTTTGGTCCAGCGTTCGACTTCGAGGGCATTGCTGTCGCCATCTGCATGGAGCTGTTCAGCAGCGATGACTTTCGAGAGGTTTTCCGGAATGATGCGGTACTGGAGTTCCAGTGCCCAGCGGCTGAGTGCGCCGAGTTTGAAAGATTCCATGAGGCGTTTCTGGAAAGCGTCGCAAGCGAGGTCGTCCAGTTTTTCCGGATACGTCGTAAGGGCTTTGAAGTTTTCCCATACCGTACGCGGAGCTTTGCCGAACATGGCGCTGCGTTCTTCGTCGTTGAAGTTTTCGAAGACGTCGACTTCAGAACGGTATGCACGGTCTTTTTCGAGGTAATCAGCATCTTCGCCCGGTTTCTTGGAGAGTTCAGCCAAGAGTTCTGCCGTCGATTTGCCGCTGGAGAGTGCATATTTGATGCCGTCCAAAGCGCCGAGGTAGCACATGGCGATAGCGATGTAGGTATTGGTGAACGGGTTCGGAGCACGGAGTTCAAAACGTGTAGCTGCCGGGCTGGCAATATCGCGGATGAGGCCGGCCAGGACGGAACGGTTACGAGTCGGGACATCCGGTGTTTCGCCACCGAGAGCCGTTACGATGCAAACAGGAGCTTCAAAGCCCGGTTTCAAGCGGTTGAGGGAGTCCGTCGTCGACGATACGAAGGGGTTGATGACTTCGTAGTGTTTGAGGATACCCATGATAGCGCCATAGCCGATAGCCGAGAGGAATTCGCTCTTCATGTCATCCGGGTTGAAGAGGTTGACGAATTTGCCATTCTTCATGATGGCACCGATGCCGAGGTGTGTATGTTCACCGGAGCCGGCAACACCCTGAATCGGTTTTGCCTGGAAGGTAACTTCGAGGCCGTTTTCACGGAAGACTTCGCGGACGATGATACGGGCAGCGATTTCGTTATCGGCTGTCTGTACAGGGTCACTGGCATATTTCCAGTCGACTTCGAGCTGTTCGAGGACGAAGGTCAATTTACCGGAATCGTCGATCTGGGCTTTTACGCCGCCGACTTCTTTATGACCCATTTCCGGATCGAGGCCGTATTTCTGGAGGCGTTCGACAGTCTGTTCAAGAGCCGTACGAACGACGCCATGTGTACGCTGCCAATACTGTTCCTGCATCTTCTGGGATGCCGAAAGGAGACGGGTAGCTACATCCTGGCTCGGAGTCTTGACCCAGAATTCCAATTCTGTTGCCGTCGTGAAGACGATTTTTTCGATGTCGTCCGGATTGATGGACGTGCCTTTGATACCATATTTTTTGACAAGAGCCAAAATCTGATCGCCTACATAATCGCAGGTATTGCGAAGGATGGAACGGGAGTCGATGAAGCCCGTAGCATGGCGGAGGAAGCTGGGGATACGGAGCGTACCAACGGGTTTGCCCGTTTCCGGATCAATGTTACCGTCATTGTAGTCGACGAACCAGTTAACGCCCGGATCGGCTTTGATGTCGACACGTGCATTGGAAAGGGTAGCAATGCCCGGGAGAACAACGGAAGAACCGTCGGTCTGGAAAGCCGTTGCATTGAAGAATTTATCATATTCATCGAAGAATACACTAATAGGAATCTTTTCGTCCGTATCGTTACCGGCGAGGTCGACCCCTACGAGAGATACAAATTTAATTTCCGGGTGCTGTTCGAGTAAAGCCAGCACACCTTCTTTACCATATTGACCTGCAGGGATTACATATACTAAATCATCTTTAGCCATCATGACTCCTCCTTTGGGTGAAAAAAAAGACTCCGCCCCTATGGTTAAGGTTCGGAGTCTTCTTTGACTCTTGTTTCATGACTTATTTTATTTTCAAATCATGCTAAAATAATACAATCAATCAGTCTATTTGTCAATAGATTTCTTTAGAAAAATCTAACAAAACTAATTATTTTGTAAAATTTCTCGAACAATCTGCGAAACAAGCTTGCCGTCGGCCTTACCTTTGACTTTCGGCATGACGAGCTTCATGACGTCGCCCATCTTGAGACCGCTCTGACCGGCAACGGCATCGTTGACGATCTGGCGGATTTCATCGGCTGTGAGCTGTTTGGGCATGTACTTTTCGAGTACGGCCATTTCGGCCTTCGTTTCTTCGACGAGGTCGCTGCGGCCTGCTTTTTCGAACTCAGCCAACGATTCCTTGCGCTGTTTCATTTCTTTGGCAATGACGGCACCGACGCCAGCGTCATCGAGTTCGCATTTGCCGTCGATTTCCGTATTGCGGATGGACGACCGGACCATGCGGATGACGGACAAAGCCGTTTTACCGGCTTCTTTGGCTTTCATGGCCGCTTTCATGTCCTGAAGCAGTTCTTCTTTAAGAGACATGCTATCACCCTTCTTACATTTGACGATTATGCTCTGTACTTCCGTTTCCGTGCTGCTTCGGATTTTTTCTTTCTCCGTACACTCGGTTTTTCGTAGTGTTCACGTTTCCGTACTTCGGAAAGAACACCGGCCTTTTGGCAAGAACGTTTGAAGCGGCGAAGTGCGCTGTCTAACGTTTCGTTTTTACCAACTCTGATTTCTGCCATTCTGTTATCCCTCCCTCCAAGGTATGATAGGGAGTGCTTTTACTGCACACAATGAAATTATACTCAGATTGGTGTCATTTGTCAACAATTTCTGAGGTTCAGCGTATAAATTTACTGAATACATAATTGCCATATCCTAACCCTTCTTCACTGAGGCAGCAGCCCTGGGGCGTGCGCTCCAGCAGGCCCTGGCGGACGAGCTGATTGATGACGGGGCCGAAGTCGGCTTCGATGGTTTTCCCGAAACGGCGCTGATAATCGCCGTAATCGATGCCAACCCGGCGGCGCAGGGCCAGGAAACAGTAATCTTCGACGGCCCGTTTGGCGTCGATGGCGACGGACTCGGCGATGACGCTCCCCCTGCCAGCCTGGCGGATATAGGCCGGGATGTTGGCCACATTGGCCCAGCGCGTCGTACCATCGAAGGAATGGGCCGACACGCCAAAGCCGAGATAGGGCTCATACGTCCAGTATTTGCTGTTGTGGCGCGACTCAAATGCCCCTTTGGCATAGCTGGAAATCTCATAGTGATGGAAACCGGCGCCGTGCATGGCATCGTGGACGGCCTTCCCCATGGCTTCCACCGTCTCATCCGGCGGCAGCTGCCACGTTCCCTTCTCCAGTCCCGCCTTGAGCTGTGTCCCGTCTTCGACGATAAGACTGTAAATGGACGCGTGGACGACGGGCAGCTGGGAAAGGCGTTCCACATCGCGGCGGACGTCGGCCAGACGTTGGCCGGGCAGGCCGTACATCAAATCGAGGGACAAATTATGGATGCCAGCGGCGTACGCGGCCTCGATGGCCTCTTCTCCCTGGGCGGCCGTATGGACCCGCCCCAAAAAGGCCAGCATGGCGTCGGAAAAAGACTGGACGCCCAGGCTCAGGCGGTTGACGCCGCAGTCGGCCAATGCCGCCGCCTTCTCGTAATCGAGGCTGTCCGGATTGGCTTCTATCGTGATTTCCGCCCCTTCCCGGACGCGGAAAGTCCGGCGCAGCTGGTCCAGGATGGCGCTGATGGCCGATGGGTCCAGGAGAGACGGCGTACCGCCGCCAAGGTAAATCGTATCGGCCTCTTCCCCGGCATAGGGCGAGGCCGCGATGTCCCGGCACAAGGCCCGGACGTAGCCATCGCGATAGCGCTCCAGGCCGGCATAGGACGGAAAGTCGCAGTACAGGCATTTATGGCGGCAGAACGGGATGTGGACATAGAGGCCCAGCATCATTCTTCGTCGACTTTGAGGACAGCCATGAAGGCTTCCTGCGGGATTTCGACGGTGCCAAACTGTTTCATGCGCTTCTTGCCTTCTTTTTGTTTTTCCAGGAGCTTGCGCTTACGGGAAATATCGCCGCCATAGCACTTGGCCAGGACGTCCTTGCGCAGGGCGGCCACGTTTTCACGGGCAATGATCTTATTGCCGACGGCGGCCTGGATAGGAATCTGGAAGAGCTGGCGCGGAATGAGGCTGCGCAGCTTTTCGACCAGAGCGCGGCCGCGGCGGGCGGCGAAGTCTTTATGGACGATGATGCTCAGAGCGTCGACGACATCACCGTTGATGAGGATGTCCATTTTGACCATGGGCGACGCCTGATAACCGTTGAGCTCATAATCGAGGGACGCATAGCCGCGGGTCGCCGATTTGAGGACGTCGAAGTAATCGTAGAGGATTTCGCACAGGGGCAGGTTGTAGATCAGGGAAACCCGCGTGTCGTCGAGGTAATCCATGGTGACATACTGGCCGCGGCGGTTCTGGGAGATTTCCATGACCGTGCCGACCATATCCTTGGGGATGATGATCGTCGTCTTGACCAGCGGTTCTTCGATGTGGTCGATTTTCGTCATATCCGGCATCTGCGACGGGTTGTCCACTTCGACCATGGTACCGTCCGTGCAGTAGACGTGGTAAATGACCGACGGCGCCGTCGTGATCAGGGACAAGTTGTATTCCCGTTCCAGCCGTTCACGGACGACGTCCATGTGCAGGAGGCCCAGGAAGCCGCAGCGGAAACCGAAGCCCAGGGCCGACGACGTTTCCGGTTCAAAGAGGAGCGCCGCATCGTTGAGGTGGAGCTTTTCCAGGGCATCGCGGAGGTTGTCGTAATCGTTCGTTTCGACCGGATAGAGGCCGCAGTAGACCATGGGCACGGCCTTGCGGTAGCCCGGCAGCGCTTCTTTGGCCGGATTGTCGGCCAAGGTAACCGTATCGCCGACGCGGCAGTCGCGGACGTTCTTCATGCTGGCAGCCAGATAACCGACGCTGCCACATTCCAAAGACGGGACAGGATGCATCTGGGGCAGGAAGACGCCCGTTTCGATGACTTCGAATTCCTTGCCCGACGCCATCATGCGGATGCGCTGGCCCGGCTTGACACTGCCTTCCATGATGCGGATATTGGCGATAGCCCCTTTATAGGCATCGAAATGGGAGTCGAAGATGAGGGCCCGCAAGGGCTTGTCCCCTTCGTCAGCCGGTGCCGGGATGCGCTGGACGATGGCTTCCAGGACCTTGTCGACGCCGTAGCCCGTCTTGGCGCTGATCATGATGGCGTCCGACGCGTCGAGGCCGATGACGTCTTCGATTTCCTTGCAGACCCGGTCGGGGTCGGCGCTGGGCAGGTCGACTTTATTGATGATGGGGATGATTTCCAAATCGTGTTCCAGGGCCAGGTAGACATTGGCCAGGGTCTGGGCTTCGACGCCCTGGGTAGCATCGACGATGAGCAGGGCCCCTTCGCAGGCGGCCAGGCTGCGCGATACTTCGTAGTTGAAGTCGACGTGCCCCGGCGTGTCGATGAGATTGAGTGTATACTGTTTGCCGTCTTTGGCATCATAAATGAGACGGGCCGACTGGGCTTTGATGGTAATGCCCCGTTCCCGTTCGAGATCCATCGTATCGAGGAGCTGGTCTTCCATTTCCCGTTTGGGCACGGTGCCGGTCATTTCCAGCATCCGGTCGGCCAGCGTCGATTTGCCATGGTCGATATGTGCGATGATTGAAAAGTTTCTGATATGATCTGTAGACACAGGAATCCTCCTCTTTTTTCCTATTGAATGACGCCGCCGCCCAGGACGCGTTCGCCTGTTTCGGCGTCGTAAAGTACCAGGGCCTGGCCGGCCGTGACGGCGCGCTGGGCGTCGTCGAATTCAGCCCGCAGGCTGTCGCCGTCGGGATAGACCGTGCAGGCCGCTTCGCGGGCGGCATAGCGTATCTTGCCCAACGCCCGGAACGGCGCAGACGGCGCCTCTTCGACCCATGTCGCTTCGGCGGCGCGGACGGTCTTGGAGAACAGATCCTGTTCCGAACCGACGACGACCCGGTTGTGGGCCACGTCGAGGGCCGTCACGTAGTACGGGCCGCCGGGACCGCCGAGATTCAATCCCCGGCGCTGGCCGATGGTATAAGCCGCAATGCCCTTATGGCGGCCGATGACGCGGCCGGTCTTATCGACGAAGTCGCCGGGCTTGAAGATGCCCTGGCGTTCGTGCTGCAAGAAGCCTTTATAGTCGTTGTCCGGAATGAAGCAGATATCCTGGCTTTCAGGCTTATTGAAGACCGGCAGGCCCCATTCCTTGGCCAGTTCCCGCGTGTGGACCTTTTCCAGGCCGGCCATGGGGAACAAAATATGCGGCAGCAGGTCCTGCGTCAGCTGGTAGAGGACATAGGACTGGTCCTTGCGGCGGTCCGTGCCGCGAAGCAGGGAATAAATCCCCGTCTCTTCGTTCTTTTGGATGCGGGCATAATGACCCGTCGCCAGGAAGTCGGCACCGAACTGCTTGGCCTTGTCCCAGAGCAGGCCGAATTTAATGAATTTATTGCAGGCAATGCAGGGATTCGGCGTCCTGCCGTGGACGTAGGCATCGACGAAGTAGTCGATGACGTCGCGCCGGAAGATATCGCGGAAATCCAGGGTATAATGGGGAATCCCCAGGACCGAGGCGACGGCTTTGGCATCGTCGACGGAACTGAGGGAGCAGCAGGCGTGGACGTTGTCGATGGTGCAGGCCGGGTCTTCTTCCCACAGGCGAAGGGTAATGCCGATGACGTCATACCCCTGCTGCTTCAAAAGGCCGGCTGTGACCGAACTGTCGACGCCGCCGCTCATGGCTACGGCAACTCGTTTCATACTGTTTCTCCTCTGCTTTTATGGACAGCCTCGCCGATGATGGCGACGGCTGCTTCGATTTCATCTAACGTATTCTCTTTGCCCACGGACAGGCGGATGCTGCTGCGCAGCCATTTTTCCTCGACGCCCATGGCCTGGAGGACATGAGACGCTTCGACGGCGCCGGCTTCACAGGCCGAACCGGCCGACACGGCCAGGCCCTGCAGGTCGAGGGCGATGAGCAGGATGGCGCTGTCCACGCCATCGACGCTGAAGTCGATGATGTTGGGCAGGACGTGATTGCGCCGGCCGTTGAGGTGGAAGCGGGCGTCGCCCTTGATGAGCTGATCATAGACGGCATCGGTCAGGCGCCGTGCCGCCCGGGCGCGGTCGTCCCGTTCGGCTTCCAGGAGTTCGGCGGCCTTGCCGAAACCGGCGATGGCGGCGACGTTCTCCGTGCCCGCCCGCAGGCGGTGTTCCTGAGGGCCGCCATAGGCTTCGGCAGCGACGTTCAGTCCGTGGCGGATGTACAAGGCGCCGACGCCTTTAGGGCCGTAAATCTTATGGCTGCAGACTGTGAGCATGTCGATGCCCTGTTCCAGCGGCCGGATGGGCAGATAGCCAAAGGCCTGGACGGCATCGACGTGGAAGGCGATGCCCTTCTGCCGGGCCAGGGCGCCGATGGCGTCGATGGGCTGGACCATGCCCGTTTCATTGTTGGCGTACATGACGGAAATGAGGACCGTGTCGTCGCGCAGGGCCTGGGAAACGGCATCAGCCGTGACCCGGCCGTCGGCTTCGACTGGGACATAGGTCACGTCATAGCCCTTCCCTTCCAGGGCCTGGAAGGTGCGCAGGACGGCGTGGTGTTCCACAGCCGTCGTGACCAGGTGGCCGCCGTCAGGGTAGTTGGCCCGCAGGAAACCGAGGATGGCCAGGTTGTCCGCTTCCGTGCCGCCGCTGGTGAAGACCAGGTCTTCCCCCTTGACGCCCAGGCAGTGAGCGACTTGGCTGCGCGCCGTCTGGACGGCAGACCGGGCCTGCTGGCCGAAATAATGTAAGCTCGACGGATTTCCATAAGCCGTCGTCAAATAGGGCATCATGACGTCCAGGACACGCGGGTCCATCGGCGTCGCTGCCGCGTTATCTAAATAAATTCGTTTCATGAATGATTCTGACTCCAAAGTTGATGAATGGGCTATAAAAAATAGCCTAGTATTTATCATACCATAGGTAGTTGTTAGTGGCTAGTGGCTAGTGGCTAGTGGCTAGGGGCTAGGGGCTAGGGGTTAGGGGTTAGGGGTTAGGGGTTAGGGGTTAGGGGTTAGGGGTTAGTGGTTCGTGGTTCGTGGTTCGTGGCTCGTGGTTCGTGGTTCGTGGCTCGTGGTTCGTGGCTCGTAGGGGCCCTTCAAGCGAACGCAAATTCAACCTCTCAGTCAGCTGACGCTGACAGCTCCCCTATTAAGGGAGCCTTGGGCGGCCCCTACGATTGCGGTCCACGGGACCGCGGCGGACTGCGGCCTGCGTTATCCACAGGATTCGCGGCGGGCTCCCCACGCGGGAGCCCCTACAGCTACTATGCCAAACTACCGTTTGGCATAGTAGCTCGGTACGCCGTCGACGTCGGCGCATTTGGTGTTACAGCCGGCTTCGCTGCAGACCCAGAAGGCGCCATAGGGGCCGTTGCGTTTCTGGAAGGTCCCTTTGTGGCAGCGCGGGCACGGGTACGGCGACGGCTTGGCGTCGGCCTGTTTCTTGTCCCCTTCGAGGGGTTCGGTGTGGCGGCACGACGGGTAGTTGCTGCAGCCGTAGAAGTCACCGTACTTGCCGTGGCGCTTGACCATGGCGCTGCCGCAGACAGGGCAGGTCTTGATGCCTGCGATATGCATGACGACTTTCCGGGCCGCTGTGACCAGTGTATCCAGGAAGGACAGCTGGTCGTGTAGGAAGGTGTCGAGGTTATCCTTGCCCAGGCTCATCTGATAGAGCCGTTCTTCCCAGACCGCCGTTTCATCAGGATAGAGCATTTCGTCGGGCAGGGAATCGACGAGGAGATAGGCATCGTCCGTCGGCTTTAGGTACTTCTTCTTCCCTTCTGTCGTCAGGAATTTGCGCTGGATGAGTTCCTGGATGATGGTCGCCCGCGTCGCTTCCGTACCGATGCCCTGGACTTCCTTCAATTTCTTCTTCAGGCTCTCGTCTTTGACGTACTTGTAGATTTCCTTCATGGCTGCCAGGAGGGTCGACGGCGTGAAGCGCGGCGGCGGTTTGGTCGCCTTCTTGTCGACCTGGCCGTTCTGGTAATGGACGCTGTCGCCCTTGCGGACAACCGGCAGGGTCCCCTTCGCTTCTTCGTCGTCATCGTGCTTGTCGCTCTGATAGAGGACCTTCCAGCCCGGCACAGTGACTGTCTTGCCATGGGCGACGAAGCGTTCGTCAGCCGCTTCGATGACCATGCGCGTCTGGTCGTATTCATGGATGGGATAGAACTGGGCGATATAGGCCTGGGCGACGAGGTAATAAATGTGCTGCTGCATGGACGTCAATTTGTCGAAGGGACAGGCTACGGTCGTCGGGATGATGGCGTGGTGGGCCGTGATCTTGCTGTCGTTCCAGGCGCGGCTGCGTATCTTACCGTCGGCCCCGGCGACCCATTCGGCCAGCTTCCCGGCCGGCAGTCTGCCCAGATTGGCCAAAATACGGGGGACGTCCTTGCGCTGGTTCACGGGCAAGTATTCGCAGTCCGACCGGGGATAGGTCGTCAGTTTCCGTTCATACAATTCCTGGGCCGTATCGAGGACCTGCTGCGGCGTATAGCCATAGCGCTTGCCGGCCAGGACCTGCAGGGACGACAGGGACAGGGGCAGGCGCTGGGCTTCTTTTTTCTTGGTCTTTTTATGCTCGACAATGGTCCCATCCGGCCGTTCCTGGAGGCATTCCAGGATGGACTGGGCCGTCTTTTCGTCGACACAACGCCCTTCCGGGTCGAGGCCGCTCTGGGTATCGCGGGGCTGCCACTGGGCCGTGATGAGGCCGTTTTTATGCAGGAAATCGGCTTTGACGACATAATACGTGACGGGGACGAAGTTGTCCAATTCCCGCTGGCGGCGGACGACGAGAGCCAAAGTCGGCGTCTTGACGCGGCCGATGGGAAAGACGACGCGGTGCCCCTGGCGGCGGGCGGCCAGGGTATAGGCCCGGGACAGATTCATGCCGATGAGCCAGTCGGCACGGCTGCGGGCCAGGGCCGATTCCTTGAGATGGACGAAATCGCGATTGCTGCGCAGATCATCGAGGGATTCGTGGATGCTCTTCTCGTCAAGGGCATTCAAGAGGATCCGTTCGACAGGCTTCTTATTGTCGACGTAATCGAGGATCTCGTCGATGAGCAGCTGCCCTTCCCGGTCCGGGTCACCGGCGTTGACAATGGTATCGACGTCGGGACTGGCGATGAGGTCGGTAATGACCTTGAACTGGTCCTTACTGGCCGGACTGACCAGGAGCTTCCACTGCCTGGGGATGATCGGCAAGTCGTCGGCATTCCAGCGCTTGTACTTGGGGTCATAATCCTGCGGTTCGGCCTGCTGCAGGACGTGGCCATACGCCCAGGTCACGATGCCGCCGCCCGTGCGGATGCAGCCGTTCCCCCGCTGGTGCGGATCAGGCAGGCACTTGGCCAATTCCCGGGCCATGCTCGGCTTTTCGGCAATAAAAAGTTTCATAGGGCATCTCTCTTTCTGAAATAGACTGTACCCTATATCATACCATGGTTGGGGGTTCGTGGCTAGTGGTTAGTGGTTAGTGGCTAGTGGCTAGTGGCTAGTGGCTAGTGGCTCGTGGCTCGTGGCTCGTGGTTCGTAAAAACCTGCCATGATGCTCGAATGGGCTGTGGTTAAACATCACAACGGGCTGCCCTCATCGGGACAGCCCCTACGAATGCCCCGATTGGGGCTATTTTTGCGGACTGCGGACGGCGGCCTGCGTTTATTCCCATTATTCACAGCGGGCTCCCCACGGGGAGCCCCTACGAAAGTCACCAAAGCCGTTACACGGATTTTGTTACTTTGGCCAGCTGGCCGGCGGCTTCGATGGCCTGGACGAAGGCCGGCGGGATGTCCTTTTTCTTTAAAGACTGACCGATGAGGCGGCCGAGGATGACGCCTTTATTGCTGTAGAGCCAGGCGAAGTAATAGATATACAGGGCCTTTTTATTGCGCGGGTTGACGTGCCACAAGAGGCGGGCCGGATAGTCGTGGAAGTTGACGTCGAGCTTGCGGCAGGCTTTCTTGATCATATCCGTCGTGGCCCGGGCGTGTTCGCCGCAGGCCGTGTTGATGATGCGGTCCAGGTCGCGGCGCTGGCCGTGGTCGATCATGGTCTTGGCCAGGTCCATTTCAAAGCAGATCTCATCGGTGAAGTAGACGCCCCGTTCGCCTTTATGGCTGCCCTTGACGTCGGCGTCGTAGAGGGCGACGACGGGGATCTTGAAGTATTCCAGGAGTTTCTTGATCTTGGAGATAGAACTTTCGCCGCGGGCATTGATGAGACAGATGCCGTAGTAGTCAAAAGGCAGGTCCAGGGTCTTGGCGAAGTGCTGGAAACAGCCGTACTCCGTTTCCCCTTCGACGATGAGGACGCTCCGAGAATAGAGGGCTTCCTTGACTTCCGGGAAGTGCATGATCAGGTGTTTCTCGATTTCTTCGCTGAAATGGAAGCTGGCCCCGCAGGCCGCTTTGACCAGGCCCTGCTTGTTACGGTACAGGCGGATGATGTGGCGGTAGTCGTCGATGAGGGAATCCGTCGAGTGCGTGACGACGAATAATTGCCCCCGCAGGCCATCGAGGTTGAAAAGGTCCTTGAGGAGCGTACAGAACTGGGGATCTTCGTTGTTCAGGAGCTGCTGGTAATAGAGCAGGACCGACCGCTGCATGTAAGGATGGAGGTGCATTTCCGGTTCGTCGATGGAAATGACCAGCGGCAGGTAGCGCTTGCCTTCTTCGTCGACGATGAGATTGTGCTCGATCGGCACGGCGCGGCTGATGGACATCAGGTAGACCTGGGTGATGACACACAGGGCGGCCAGGGAAATGAATTTCATATTGTCCGCCCTGGGCCGGTCCATGCGGCAGAGCATGCGGGACAAGAGGAAGATGTTGATGAAATAGGACGAGTCCAGGCTGCCGACGGCGACTTCGTGATGGATGAAGGCCTTGGCTTCTTCGGATAAGCCGTCCCAGTGGGCTTCGCTCCATTGAGAGAGCTTCTGTTCCAGGGCGCGATAAATGCGCGGCGGTACGCGCTGTTCTTCCGGCATGGCGGCCGAATAGGACACGTAGCGCAGGCGGCGGATGAGCTCTAACGGCAGTTCTTCACCGCTGTTGTCGTCATAGAGATGGGGATACATATCGCTGACGTGCATTTCCATGCGGACGCGCAGGCTCTGATGATGCTCGCCCGGCGTATCGGCGAAATACTCCTTCTCGCTCTGGAGCAGGTGCAGGTCCAAGGTAATGATGATGGGCCGGGTCACGTCGGCATAGTCGTCTTCTTCGACATTGCGGCCGGCACTCATATAGGAAATGAGGCGCAAGAGGCCGCTCTTGCCGATGGCGTTTTCCCCGACGATGTAGTTGGCCCTTTCATGAAAGGTCATTTCCACGTCTTGCAGATTCCGGTAATTTTGAATACGCATGTAAGTAATATACACAAAATCACATCCTTTTCAACATTACTTTACTATACGTATTCGACAAAAAACGCGCTACTCCCTTCTTTTCGAGAGCAGCGCGTTATTCCTTTTACGTATCATTCATCGTTCATCGTTTGATGAACGGCCTATGGGTTCAACAAACATCGTGAAAAACGATGTGACCAATCGCTGCCGGGCGCCCCACGTGGTCGCCCCTACGATGAACGGCCTACGACGAACGGCCTACGATCAACGTCCGCTTTCCTGGCACACTTTGGCCAGCCAGTGGGCGATGTCGAAGGTCGTCTGGCCTTCTTTGAGCTGCCAGTGCCAGTTGCCATCGGCGACGCCAGGCGTATTCATGCGTCCCGACGACGGCAGGGCCAGCAGGTCCTGCATGGGGATGATGACCGTTTCAGCCCGGCGGCGGCAGGTATAGGCGATGAGGGCGCCGACGATTTCCTGCGGTGCCGCTTCGTCAGACAGCCCCAGCATCTGGCGGACGTGGAGCTGCTGGCTCGGCGTCAGGTCGTCTTCATACCAGCCGCGGAGAGTATTGTTGTCGTGGGTCCCGGTATAGGCGATGCAGTCCGGTTCGGTGTCGAAGGCCAGGCGGCCGTCGGCCCGGTCCTTGAGGTGGAACTGGATGACTTTCATCCCCGGCAGGTGCAGGGCATCTTTGAGGGTGCAGACGTCGTCGGTAATGACGCCCAGGTCTTCGGCGACCAGGCGCAGCCGGCCGATTTTCTGATAGACCGCCCGGAAGAGGTCCAGGCCGGGCCCTTCCTTCCAGGCGCCGCTCTTGGCCGTTTCCGAACCGGCCGGCACGGCCCAGTAAGCGGCAAAGCCGCGGAAATGGTCGATGCGGACTTCGTCGACGAGGTCCATCATGCGGCGGAAGCGGTCGGCCCACCACTGGTAGTTATCCTTGGCCATAGCCTGGTAATCATAGAGGGGATTGCCCCAGAGCTGGCCGTCGGCACTGAAGTAATCAGGCGGAACGCCGGCGACGGATGAGGGGTTGCCCGTTTCATCGAGGTCGAACTGGTCCTGATGGGCCCAGCAGTCGGCACTGTTATGGGCGACGAACATGGGCACGTCGCCGAGGATGGACACGCCGTTCTCAGCGGCATAGGCCCGGACATCGTGCCACTGGCGGCTGAAGATGTACTGCATGAATTTGACATGCGATACGGCACCGGCCAGTTCCTTGCCATACTGGGCCAGGGCGGCCTGGCTGTGGTGGCGGATATCTTCCGGCCATTCCGTCCAGCAGCGGCCGCCGAAGAAGTCGCGGACTGCCCGGAAGAGGGCGTAGTCATCGAGCCAGTAGGCGTTCTTTTCACAGAAGGCCCGGAACGGTTCCCAGGGAATGGTCAAATCCGGATCATGGGACATATCCCAGAGGAGCTTGGCCTTATAGGCGGCCAGGCTGTGCCAGGATGCCGTCTTTTTCCCCTGGGCCAGGAAATCGTCTAAGGCTTCCTGTTTCAGCCAGCCCCAGTCGCGCAGGACTTCCAGGGAAATGAGGGCTTCATTGCCGGCAAAGGCCGATTCCGACAAATACGGCGAATCGCCCATGAGCGGCGGCGTCAGGGGCAGGATCTGCCAGACCTGCTGACCGGCCGCCTTGAGGAAGTCGACGAAGCGGTAGGCTGCCGGCCCTAAGACGCCGTTGCCGCAGGCCGCCGGCAGGGACGTCGGATGCAGGAGGACGCCGGCCCGTTTGGTCCCGGTTTCCTTCCCCTGGAGGATAACCGCTTTCAACGGCGGCAGGGTCAAGGTGAAGCGGCTGTTCACCGTCGTGACCGGCGTCATGCGCGGATGGAGGGCATTGGTCAGTTTGCCGTAGGCCAGGCCGTCGGTATAGATGCTGATGGTCCGCAGGGCTGACGGGTTGCGGTTCATGGCGATGATGAAGAAACCGTCTTCGGCGGGCTTGCCAAAGACATCGCGGCCCCCTTCGATGACCCGGGCAAAGGCGAAGACGTCGCCATCGGCGTAGAGCGGGATGAAGCGGCCCGTCTGCAGCGCGTCGTGTGCTGTCCGCAGCCGCGTCAGGGCCTTGGTCCAGGACAGGAGGTCCCGGTCTTCGTGGCCCCAGGGATAGGTCCGGCGGTTGTCGGGGTCTTTGCCACCGGTGACGCCGGCTTCATCACCGTAATAGATGCACGGCGCACCGGGCATGGTCATCTGCCAGACCGTGAGCAGCTTCAGGCGCTTCCGCCCCGTTTCTTCGGCTGTGGCCACATCGGTGCCTCCGGCCCGGGTGAGGACCGTCAGGATGCGTTCGATGTCGTGGCTGCCTATGAGGTTGAGCATGGCGTAGAAATTTTCCGGCGGGTAATTTTCGATGAGCCGCGTCAGTTCGGCATTCATGCGCCGCGCATCTTTGGCTCCGGTCATGAAGTCGATCATCAGGGACCGCTGGGCGTAGTTCATGGCACTGTCGATGTCGTAGCCGCAGAGGTATTCCCGCTGTTCGCTGTAGCTGACCTTGTTGGACGCATCTTCCCAGACTTCGCCGATGAGGACGGCATCGGGCTTTTCTTCTTTCAAGGTCTGGTAGAAGCGGCGCAGGAAGGGCACGGGCAGCTCGTCGATGACGTCCAGGCGCCAGCCGCTGATGCCTTCGTTCAGCCAGTATTTGAGGACGCTGTCTTCGCTGTCGATGATGAAATCCATGTAAGACGGCGTCGTTTCTTCTACGTCGGGCAGGTCCGATACGCCCCACCACGATTCATAGTCGTCGGGATAGTGCTTGAAGCGGTACCATTCATAGTACGGCGATTCCTTCGACTGGTAGGCGCCGACGCCGGGATAGTTGCCGAAGCGGTTGAAATAGATGCTGTCGGCGCCGGTATGACTGAAGACGCCGTCGAGGATGATGCGGATACCTTCTTCTTTCGCAGCCTGACAGAAAGCGGCGAATTCTTCATTCGTCCCCAGCATGGGATCGACGCGGAAGTAATCGGCCGTCCCGTAACGATGGTTGCTGGAGCTTTCAAAGATCGGATTGAGGTAAATCGCCGTAATGCCCAGTTCTTTGAGATACGGCAATTTTTCCCGGATACCGGCGATATTGCCTCCGAAGAAATCGTAATAGACGATATCGCCCTTCCCTTCACGCTTACAGTAGTACGGCACATCGTCCCAGTCGCTGTGGATGACAGCCCCTTTCTTGCCGTACAGGCGGCCGGCCGTGTGGGTCCCGTGGCGGAAGCGGTCCGGAAAAATCTGGTAGACGATGGCGTGTTTGAACCAGTCCGGCGTATGGGCGTCCTTATCGTAGACCGTGACCTGATAAGCCGGCGGCACATCCGGGTATTTGGCCCCTTCACCGCCGAGGCGGTCGTAGTTATTGCCATAGTAAATCGTCGTATGGCCATTGTCGACGATGAAGTAATACCAGAGCAGGCAGCCCTTGGGCGGAATGGCGACGATGCCCGTAAAGATGCCGTCTTCATAGGTCATGGGTACAAAAGATTCGCCGACATTGCTCTGCCACAGGCGGATGCGGGCCCGACAGCTCTGCGCATCGCTGCCGCTGGCGCGGAGCCGCAGGATGAGCCGGCTCCCGGACGGAACGGCCCCAAAAGACGAGCGGTAATAAAATTCGTGAGAGTTGTGGTACAATCGTAAGTCCATAAGCGGTCCTTTCGTGGTGATTAGTGGCTAGTGGCTAGTGGTTAGTGGTTAGTGGTTAGTGGCTAGTGGTTAGTGGCTAGTGGCTAGCCAAAAAGGCCTGCCGGACAACGACAAGCCTTTTATCGTTCGTCGTTGGTCGTTCGTCGTTCATCGAAGGAACTAAAAAACATTCCCAGCGATGAACGATGAACTACAAACGAAAAACGCTATTTTATTGTTGTAATACTTTTTCGTACAGGTTCTGGTAGGCTTCGGCCGAGCGGTCCCAGCTGTAGTCGCTGGTCATGGCGTTGCGGACGAGGGCATCCCACAGGGCTGCGTCTTCATAGTACCCCATGGCCCGTTTCGTCGTGAACAGGAGTTCATGGGCGTTGAAGTTCGGGAAGGTCAGGCCATTGCCCTGTTTGCTGTATTTATCGAAGGGATGGACCGTATCCTTGAGGCCGCCCGTTTCGCGGACGATGGGGATGGCACCGTAGCGCAGGGCGATGAGCTGGCTCAGGCCGCACGGTTCGTACCGCGACGGCATGAGGAACATGTCGGCAGCGGCGTAGACCTTGTGGGCCAGGGCTTCGTTGAAGGTGATGTTGGCCGATACCTTGGTCGGATGGCGGCGGGCCAGCTCGCGGAAGGCTTCTTCATAGCCGGCATCACCCGTCCCGACCAGGACCAGCTGGACGTCGTCGTCGACGAGTTCATCCATGATGCGCGTGACCAGGTCCAGGCCCTTGTCTTCGACGAGGCGCGTGACCATGGCGATCATGGGGACGCCGCGTTTGATGCGCAGGCCCAGTTCGGCCCGCAGGGCATCTTTATTTTCCCGCTTGCCGGCCCGGGCGTTGGCAACGGAATACTGGCGCTTGATGTACGGATCCGTTTCCGGATTGTAGACATCGACGTCGAGGCCGTTGATGATACCCGTCACCTTTTCCCCATTGTCGCGGATATAGCCGTCCAGGCCTTCGCCAAAGTACGGATAGGTGATTTCCTGGGCATACGACGGGCTGACCGTCGTAATGTGGTCGGCGTAGACCATGCCCGATTTCATGTAGTTCACGCAGCCATCACATTCCAGGTTGCCGTTGTCGAAGAGTTCCTGCGGCAGGCCGATGATGTCGCGCATGATCGATGGCGGATAGATGCCCTGGTATTTCAGGTTGTGAATGGTATAGATGACTTTGATTCCCTTGTAGAAATCGTCGTGCCAGAAGTCTTCTTTGAGGAAGACGCCCATGAGGCCCGTATGCCAGTCGTTGCAGTGGATGATGTCCGGCTTGAAACCGACCTTGGGCAGCATGGTCAGGACGGCGCGGCAGAAATAAGCGAAGCGTTCGTCGTCATCGCCGTAGCCATAGAGGCCGTCGCGCTTGAAATACCATTCGTTGTCGATGAAATAGACGGTCACGCCGTCCTGCTTGATTTCTTCGACACCGTAGTAGAGCTGGCGCCAGGCCAGGTTCACGATGCCTGTCGTCACTTCTTTCATCTGCTTCTTCGCTTCGTCAGCGATGCGGCTGTATTTCGGAATGACCAGGCGGACGTCCATGCCTTTCTTGGCTAAGGCCTTGGGCAATGCGCCCATGACATCGGCCAGCCCGCCTGTTTTAATAAATGGCACTGCTTCTGAGGCCACAAATAATACATTCATCGTATGTCCCCCACTTTCCCTAAGTACCGTATCAGGCGTCTGCTTCCTTTTTGGCAGGACGCCCAGTTCTTCTTTTTCTCGTTGCAGCAGTCTTCTTTTCAGACGCTGCCGTCTTGGCTTTCCCTTTTCCACGGGTCGTTGCCTTCTTTCCCGGCGCCTTGGCCGTTTTCTTTTCTATCCCGTCGGCAGCCTTATCGGCTTTCACCGTCCGGCGGCGCCGCGGTCTGGTCACTGCTTTTTTTTTAGCGCTCCCTGTGAGCTGCAGGTAAATCGTCGCCAGCGGCGGCAGGGTCAGTTCCAGGGACTGGTCCATGCCGTGCATGGGCACATCCTGGGCTTCGAATTCACCTTCATTGAGGACGTTGGAGCCGCCGAAGGCCGTGGCGTCGCTGTTGAAGACTTCGACATAGGTCCCTTTGCGGGGGACGCCGAAGCGGTACGAATGGCGGACAACCGGTGTGAAGTTGCAGACGACGACGGTCATGTCCGTTTCGTCCTTACCGGTACGGTAAAAGGCGATGACGCTGTTGTCGCAGTCGTCGCAGCTAATCCACGAGAAGCCCGACCAGTCGCAGTCTTCTTCCCAGAATTCCGGATGGTCCACATAGTACGTATTCAGGCTGCGCACGTAATCGTGCATGGCCTTGTGCATGGGATACTTGAGGAGGTGCCAGTCCAGGCTGTCATCGTATTTCCATTCGATGAACTGGCCGAACTCGCTGCCCATGAACAACAGCTTCTTGCCCGGATGGGACATCCAGTAGCCGTAGAAGGCGCGCAGACCGGCGAATTTCTGCCAGTAGTCGCCAGGCATCTTGTCCAGGAGGGAATGTTTGCCGTGGACGACTTCATCATGCGACAAGGGCAGGATGAAGTTTTCTGAAAAAGCATAGCATAACGAAAATGTGATCAGGTTGTGATTGTCCTTGCGGAACAGCGGGTCCAGCGACATGTAGCGGAGCATGTCGTTCATCCATCCCATGTTCCATTTGTAATTGAATCCCAAGCCGCCGACATCGACGGGCTTGGTCACGAGCGGCCAGGCCGACGATTCTTCGGCAATCATCAGGGCCTGAGGATATTCCTTGAAGACAGCCGTGTTGAGATGACGCAGGAAGTCGATGGCTTCCAGGTTTTCCCGGCCGCCATACTTATTGGGCTGCCAGTCGCCGTCAGCATGGCCGTAATCGAGGTAGAGCATGTTGGCGACGGCGTCGATGCGCAGGCCGTCGATGTGGAACTGGCTGATCCAGAACAGAGCGCTGGAGATGAGGAAGGACTGGACTTCCGTCCGGCCGTAGTCGAAATTCATCGTGTCCCATTCCTTATTTTCTGCCAGCATGGGGTTGCCCGATTCATAGCACGGTTCGCCATCGAAATAGCGCAGGCCGTGGGCGTCGCGGCAAAAATGGCCCGGTACCCAGTCGAGGATGACACCGACGCCGTTGCGATGGCAGAGGTCGACGAGGTACATGAAGTCTTCCGGGCTGCCATAGCGGCTGGTCGCCGAGAAATACCCCGTCCCCTGGTAGCCCCAGGAGCCATCGAAAGGATATTCACACAGCGGCATGAGCTCGATGTGGGTATAATTCATCTGTTTGACATAATCGACAAGCTGGGGTGCGATGTCGCGGTACGACAGCATTTCCCCGTCTTCACCGCGGCGCCACGAGCCGAGATGGACTTCATAGGTCAGCATGGGCTTGCGGTACGAATCGTAAGCACTGCGGCTGTCCATCCATTTCTTGTCGCGCCACGTATAGTGGAGTTTCGTCAGTTTCGATGCCGTATTGGGACGTACTTCCGACCAGAAGGCGTAGGGGTCGCTCTTCAAGATGCGTTCCCCCGACGCCGTCGTGATGGCGTACTTGTAGATGTCCCCTTCCTGGAGGCCGGCAATATGTGTAACCCAAATGCCGTTGCCGCAGCTGCTCCGCTCCATGGGATTGGCATCGGCATCCCAATGATTGAAATCGCCGACGACGCTGACCTGCTGGGCATGAGGCGCCCAGACGGCAAAGCGCACGCAGGGTTTGCGGCGCAGGACCGTGAAATGGGCCCCGAACAGACGATAACTGGCGTAGTTCGTACCCTGATGATACAAGAAGGTACTGTACTCGTCGATTGCACTGAGTTTCATATCTTATCCTCCTGATTCTTAGTTAGTGTTTGACCGGCTTGATGCGCCAGATGTCATCGGCATACTGCTGGATCGTCCGGTCGCTGGAGAAGTAGCCGGACTGAGCGATATTGACGACGCTCGAATGGCACCATTTCGTATGATCGCCGTAGCGCTTGGCGATTTCCTGCTGCGCCTGGCAGTAGGACTTGAAGTCCTTGAGGACGAAGTATTCGTCGTTCTTGTCGAGGAAGGCCGAATAGAGCATGCCGAAGTGTTCCCCGCCGATGGAGCCGTCGACGAGGGCATCCATGAGGCGGCGGATATCGGCGTCGCCGCTGTACATCTGCCACGACGAGTAGCCGCCGTGGATGTAGTAGTTCATGACTTCATCGGCCCGCAGCCCGAAGATGACGCAGTTTTCGTCGCCGACCTTGCGGTGGATTTCGACGTTGGCCCCGTCCATGGTCCCCAGGGTGATGGCACCGTTCATCATGAACTTCATGTTGCCCGTGCCCGACGCTTCCTTGCCGGCTGTCGAAATCTGTTCGCTCACGTCGGCGGCCGGGAAGAGGAGCTGCCCTAAGGACACATTGTAGTTTTCCAGGAACAGGACCTTCATCTGCTTGCTGACCTGACGGTCGGAATTGACCATATGGGCGACGACGTTGATGAGGCGGATCGTTTCCTTGGCTTCGCCGTAGCCGGCAGCGGCCTTGCCGCCAAAGAGGAAGGTCCGCGGCGTGATCTTGAGTTTCGGGTTATCCTTCAAGAGGTAGTACAAGTGCAGGATGTGCAGGATATTCAAGGTCTGGCGCTTGTACAAGTGGATGCGCTTGATCTGGATGTCGAAGATCGAATCCGTCCGCACGTCGGTATCGTAGCGGTCACGGATGTAGCGGGCCAGGATTTCCTTGCGTTCCTTTTTGACCCGCGTCAGCTGTTCCTGGAAAGACGGGTCGTCGGCAAAGGGCATGAGGTCCTGGAGCTTCGACGGCGTCCGGCGCCAGCTGTCGCCAATGGTATCGTCGATGAGCGACGCCAGCTGCGGATTGGCTTCGATGAGCCAGCGGCGATGGGAAATGCCGTTGGTCTTGTTCGAGAAGCGGTGCGGGAAGCACGTGTAGAACTGGTGCAGCGTCGAATCCTTCAAAATCTGCGAATGGATTTCGGCGACGCCGTTGACGCTGTGGCTGCCGAGGACGGCCAGATGAGCCATGTGGACCTGGCCATCCCAGAGGACGGCGACGTCGCGGGCCCGCGATTCATCGCCGGGATAGAGGCTGCGGACTTCTTTGAGCCAGCGGTTGTTGATTTCTTCAACGATGAGGTAGATGCGCGGCAACAGTTCCTTGAACATGGGAATGGACCATTTTTCCATGGCTTCCGGCAAAATCGTGTGGTTCGTGTAGGCCACGGTACGGACGGTGATGTTCCAGGCCGCATCCCACGATACGCCTTCTTCATCCATGAGGATGCGCATCAGTTCCGGAATGACCAGGGCCGGATGGGTGTCATTGATGTGGATGGCCACATAGCGGTCGAATTTATAGATGCTTTCGTGATATTTCTTCTTATAATGGCGGACGATGCTCTGCAGGCCGGCCGATACGAAGAAGTATTCCTGCATCAGGCGCAGGCGGCGGCCGTCTTCATTGCTGTCGTCAGGATAAAGGAAACGGGAAATCTGCTGGACACTGTCCTTGTAGCGGAAGGCCCGGCGCCGGTCGCCGATGGACAGTTCCTGGTAGAGCTGTTCCCGCGAGTATTCGGCCCGCCACAGGCGCAGCGTGTTGACCGTGTTGTTGTGGTAGCCGATGATGGGCACGTCATACGGGACGGCGCGGACCGACGAGTACTTTTCGTGGACACATTCCAGGTTGCCATCTTCGTCAGGACGCATGTAAGCGTTGCCGCCAAAGCGGACATAGACGGCCTTGTCGACTTTCTTGACTTCCCAGGGATAGCCGTTGACCAGCCAGTTATCGGGCAATTCGACCTGCTGGTTGTCGACAATGCGCTGGTTGAACAAGCCGTACTGATAGCGGATGCTGTTGCCATGGCCCGGCAGCTGCAGCGCCGCCAAAGAGTCGATGAAGCAGGCAGCCAGCCGGCCCAGTCCCCCATTCCCCAGGCCCGGATCGCGTTCGGCCGGGATGACCTTGTCCAGGTCCCAGCCCAGATCTTCCAGGCCCTGACGACAGATGTCGTCCATATCGATGCCCAGGAGATTCGATTCCAACAGGCGGCCGATGAGGAATTCGATGGAGAAATAATAGACTTGCTTAACCTTCTGTTCGGCATAGATTTCATTCGTATGGATCCAATCTTCACTTACCAGATCGCGGATCATATAGGCGATGGTCTGATAGACTTCATTCAAGGTCATGTCCCGCAGATCTTTTTCCCACAAGATGTGAGCTTTCTCGGTAAATAACTTTTTGAATTCTTCCTTATCCTGCCATTTTTTCATATTGTCTCTAACCCCTTCATAGTTGCGTTCAGCGGACCGAACGTTTACCAATGCACAACGGGTTGTCGTGGCTGCCGCTCAACACGGCTTCCGGCTGGATGACCGTATTCTTGTCGCATACGATGTAATCGAGCTGGGCGTCATCGCCGACGACCGAGTGCTGCATGATGATGCTGTTGCGAATGACAGCATTCTTTCCGACCTTGACGCGGCGGAAAAGAATCGAATTCTCTACGCGGCCTTCGATGATGCAGCCATTGGCTACGAGAGAATTGGAGACATGCGATTCTTCCATGTACTTGGCCGGCGCTTCATCCTTGATCTTGGTATAGATGCGGTGATCCGCATCCTTGAGGAGCAGTTCATGCCAGATGCGGCTGTCGCGCAGGTCCATGTTGACCTGGAAGTAAGAAGGAACGGAATCAATCCGTTTTGCATACCCCTGATAATTATAGCCGAAAATCCGCAGGCGGTCTACATTGCGCTGGAGCACATCGGTAATAAAATGGGTATATCCCTGGGCATAGGCCCGACGTATGCAATGCTGGAATACATCGCAATCAATGAGGATTCCCCGCTGGTATAAATTGTCACCGGCCTTGACTTCCGGCTTGGCTTCGATGGCCGTGACCCGGTCCTGGCAGACATCGTCGATGGTCAGGACATAGCCTTCGCGGTCGAAGTCGTATTTCTGCTGCTGATAGATGAGGGTAACGTCGGCGTTGTGATGGCGGTGGAAATGGAGGACCTTGTCATAGTCGATGTTCTGGACCATGTCGCAGCCCGACAGCAGGGCGTAGCGCTTATTGGCCCGCTGGACGAAGACGAGGTTCTTATAGTACGCGGCGATGTCCCCTTCTACGGGATGTTCGATGTCCGCCCGTTCTTCCGGCAGGTAGAACAAGCCGTCGCCCTTATGGGCCAGGCCCCATTCCTTGCCGGAACGGATGTGGTCCAGGACCGACCGGGACTGGCTCGAGAGCAGGAGGCCGACGTTTTCGATGCCGGCGTTGACCATATTGGAAAGCGTGAAGTCGATGAGGCGGTATTTGCCGCCGATGGGCAGCGTCGACAACGGGCGCGTGTCGTTGATTTCCTGCAAGGGATGGTCTTCACGCATATTGATGAGGCCGATCATATTACTGTTCATAACTAGTGTTCCCCTTTCGCTGTAACTTGTTCTGGTTTCAATTCCCCTTTGCGGCCCAAGACGGCGACAGACCCGTCTTCATTGTGGAGGACGGCGCCGGGATAGATATGGCAGCGTTCGCCCAGGATGGCCTTGTCGACGACAGCGTTCTCTTCGACGACCGAACCGGGCATGATGACCGAATTGGTGACCTTCGCCCCTTCTTTGATAGTGACGCCGTAGAAGATGACGGAATTGCTGACGGTCCCGAAGATTTCCGACCCTTCAGCGATGAGGGAACTCTTGGCTGAGCCATTGGGCCCGATGAGGTGCGGCGGGAAACTCTGGTTGCCCGAATAGATGCGCCAATGGCTGTCGCGCAGGTTGATGGGCGGTTCGTCGGCAATGAGGTCCATGTTGGCCTGCCACAGGCTGTCGATGGTGCCGACGTCCTTCCAGTACCCTTCAAAAGGATAGGCGTACAGCGGAACCTGGTCGGCCAGCATGGCCGGGATGACGTTCTTGCCGAAGTCGTGTTCCGATTTTTCATCCTTGGCATCGGCTTTGAGGTACGATTCCAGAATGTCGCGGTTGAAGATGTAAATGCCCATAGAAGCCAGGTTGCTTTCGGGCTTGGCCGGTTTTTCCTGGAACTTGGTGATGCGCATGTTTTCGTTGGCGACCATGATGCCGAAGCGGCTGGCTTCGTCCCAGGGGACGCGGATCGTGCCGATGGTGACCTTGGCGTGGTGTTTCTTGTGGAAATTGAGCATCTTGTCGTAATCCATGGAATAGATGTGGTCGCCCGACAGGATGAGGACGTAATCATCGTCGACCATTTCCACGAAGTTCAGGTTCTGATAGATGGCGTCAGCCGTGCCGCGATACCAGTTGGAACCGCCGTCGCTCTGATACGGCGGCAGGACGTAGGTGCCGCCCTTGGTCGAGTCGAGGTTCCACGAGCTGCCGTTGCCGATGTACCAGTTCAGTTCCAGCGGCTGGTACTGGGTCAGGATGCCGACCGTATCGATACCGGAATTACGGCAGTTACTGAGTGGGAAGTCGATGATGCGGTATTTGCCGCCGAACAAGAGGCCCGGTTTAGCCTGGTCTTTGGTCAGGACGCCTAAGCGGCTCCCTTTCCCGCCGGCCAAAATCATGGCCAGGCAATTAGATTTTTTCATAGAAGCTCCTCCTCACTTGACTGGGACCCGGCCGCTTCGCTTATGGTTTCAGTATGTATGATAATGGACATCGTGTCGTCAGACGGCGGGCCTTCGATTGAATAGCGTATCATATACGCATATAATATACGCCATAAATTATTTTATGATTATATTATTAATTATACACCAATTATGTAGAGAATTTAAAGGCCTAACCGCCAAAAAAATGGATAGTAGAAACGACTATTTTACATACGACGACAAGGAGTGCCATTTTTTAAAATGTACTGTTTTGAATCGGCATGGAATTGCTATCGTAGGGGCGCCCCACGTGGGAGTCCCTACGAAAAAAGCGCTGCCGTCAGGGTCAGCGCTTTCACTCAATCGTATAACTATAAATTTTGTAAATTTCATACACTACTTCTGTTCCGCTTCGGCCAGGGCTTCCTGGCGGGTCAGGATGCGGACCGGGATGGGCAGCGATTGGAGTACATCCATCGTTTCCCTGGCCGTGTCTTTCGTCGTCCGGACGAAGCCGAGGCCTTTCTTGCCGTCCAGGGCCGTGACGACGCCCAGGTAGTCACAGCCTTCGATGATGCGGTTGATGAAGGTCATCTCCGACGGCGGAGCCTGGAAGTATACCCAGTCTTCATCAAACATGGCTCTTCACCTGGCGGCGCATCATGGAATACGGTTCCAGCCGTTCCGGTACGGCCAGGCCGACGAGCTGCTGGGCGTGGCGGGCGGCGTCGAGTTCCTGCCCGTCTTCGTCGACGATGCGGTCGATGGTATAGCGGACCAGATGGCCCTTGGGCTGAAGGAATTCGACGGTCTGGCCCAGTTTGAAGTGGTTGCGCTGTTCCACCCAGGCCAGGCCCTTTTCTTCGTCATAGGACTTGACCAGGCCGATGAAGTCATGGGTCTGGGTATTGCTCGACTGGCTGTAGACCTGGTCGGCCGCCGTCGGGCGGGACACGGAGAAGCCCCGCGTGTAGGGCCGGTGGGAAATCTTTTCCAGTTCGTCGAGCCATTCCTGGCGGACCGTGAAATGTTCCGGGTCGGCTTCGTAGGCGTCGAAGGCCTGGCGGTAGACCTTGGTCACGGTGGCGACGTAGTGGATGCTCTTCATGCGCCCTTCGATCTTGAGACTCGTAAAGCCGGCGTCGTAGAGGTCCGGCAGGTACGGCAGGAGACAGAGGTCCTTGGAGTTGAAGATGTACGTCCCCCGTTCATCTTCGACGACAGGGAAATACTGGCCCGGCCGTTTTTCTTCGACGACGTTGTACTTGAAGCGGCAGCACTGAACACATTCGCCACGGTTCGAGTCGCGGTCGCCCTGGGTGAAGTAATTGCTCAACAGGCAGCGGCCGGAATAAGAAATGCACATGGCGCCGTGGATGAAGCCTTCCAGTTCGACGTCAGGCACTTTGGCATGGATTTCCTTGACATCGCTCAGGCTCACTTCGCGGGCCATGACGACGCGCGATGCGCCGTTGTCGCGCCAGAACTTCGTCGAGGCCCAGTTGGTCGTATTGGCCTGGGTCGAGATGTGAATGGGCAGGTCGGGCACGAGCTGGCGGGCCAGTGAAAAGATGCCCGGATCGGCGATGAGCAGGGCGTCGACGCCGATATCGCGCAGGTAGACGAGGTATTCCGGCAAGCCCTTGAGGTCGTCGTTGTGCGGGAAGATGTTGACCGTCACGTGGATGTGCTTGCCCCGGGCATGGGCATAGTCGACGGCTTCCTTCAGTTCTTCATTGGAGAAGTTGTCGCTGAAAGCCCGCAGGCCAAAGGACTTCCCTCCCAGGTATACAGCATCAGCGCCGTATAAAAAGGCCATCTTCATTTTATCCATACTGCCGGCCGGAGCCAGCAATTCCATTTTTCCCATTCTCTTATCCTTTCCATTGCGAAACGGTCATGCCGTCGCCATTTTCAAAAAATACAGTCTCAAAAAGGGACCGGTCGCCGACGAGGTCCATGAACTCCCGCAGGCGGGTCACGGCCGTGCGGTGTTTGTGCGGCAGGGTCCCTTCGATGTAAAACATGTCGTGGTAATCGATGTTGTCCGCTGCGACGATGGCCCCGGGCAGGAGTTTGGGCAGGAGATGGCGCAGCTGGCGCACATACTGCCCTTTCGGTCCGTCGAGGAAGATGAAATCCCAGGGACCGGGAAGCTGTTCTGCCAGCACCGTCCCATCGCCGTGGAGGGCCGTAATGACCCTGGCATAGGGTGAGCGCCGGATGAAGCGGCAGGCCAGGTCATAGCGTTCGTCATCGAGTTCGATCGTCGTAATCATCCCGCCCGGTGCCAGGAACGGCGCCATCTGCAACGTCGAATAGCCGATGCAGGTCCCGATTTCCAGGACATATTTAGGCCGGCACGACGCCAGGATGCCCGTAAACAGGGGCAGCTCGCTGTCGCGCAGGATGGGCAGGTTCCGCTCGCGGGCGCAGGCCTTCATTTCCTGGAGCAAAGCATCCATCATGGCATGTGCTCCTGGACGTTCTTCATGTGTTCCTCATAGGTAGCAGCGAAGTAATTGTGGCCGTCCTTATCGGCGACGAAATAGAGGTAGTTCGTCTGCGGTGCCTCGAGGATGGCTTCCATGCAGTCCATGCCGGGGTTGCCGATAGGTCCCGGCGGCAAGCCTTCATAGAGATAGGTATTGTACGGTGAATCGTACTGCGTTTCGTTGATGCTGTACGCCGCCTTATGCGTACCCATGGCATAGGAAATGCTGGCATCGGACTGGAGTTTCATGTGGATCTTCAGGCGGTTCTCGAAGACCGACGCGATGAGGGGCCGGTCCTTTTCGTATTTGGCTTCCTTTTCGATGAGCGACGCCAGGGTGACGAACTGGTAGACCGACAGGTTCTGTTTGGCAATACCCGCTTTCATGGCGTCCGTCAGATGGGCGTCGAAGTTCTGGAGCATCAGGGCCACGACGTCTTCGGCCGTCGCATCATAGGGGATGAAATACGTGTCCGGGAAGAGGAAGCCTTCCGTCGGATAGGTCACGTTGCGATTGCCCTTCATGTATGGCAAAAGCTGGTCCGACGACGAGGCGGCCTTGAGGAAATCGGCTTCGCTGATGCGCCCGTTGGCGGCGACGGCCTTGGCGATTTCCCGGACCGTATAGCCTTCGGGGACGACCAGGCGGTCGGCTTCGGACTTGCCGCTGGTCAGCTTTTCCAGCAGCGTATGGAGGCTCATGCGCGAATCGAGGGTATACTCGCCGGCATGGATATCGCCGGCCTGGCCGGTGACGGTCGCTATGGCGCGGAACCACAGCGGGCTGGCGATGTAACCTTCATCGGTCAGGACATCGCCGACTTCGGACGCCGTCATGTCGCTGCGGACGTGGACGTAACCGCTCTTATAGGGCAATAAGAAGTTGGGTCCGAAATAGCCGTAAGCCACGGCGGCGATGCCGAGACAGACCAGACCGGCCACAGCGGCGGCGATACGGCGGCGCCGCCTGGATTTCCGGGCCGGCTGCGGATGATGTAATTGTGTCTTCGTATTGTTCTGTTGTTCCATGTTGACTCTTATTTCTGTACAGCCCAGGTACGGCTCTGCTGGGCTTTTTCTTCACTATGATTGATGGCCTGGGCCTGTTTTTCCTGTTCGTAACGGGCCTGGGCTGCAGCCTTGGCGGCCTGGAGCTGGGCCTGGACAGCCGGGTCGGCCGGCGTGACCGTCCCATCAGCATTGACCGTCTGGGCCGCATCGATCTGGGCCTGGGCTGCCGAGACCTCATTGGCCAGGGTCTGGAGTTCGCGGTTATTCATGTCATGGCGCACGTCGGCTTCCAAGGGCACTGACGGCGTCGGCTTGACATCGACATAGACTTCGAACAGGCGCTGCCACGGCAGGGTGACGTCGACCGTCTTGGGGTCGATGCCGAGGTACGTCGAGGCATAGCGCTGGAGCTGTTCTTTCGTCCGGCTCTGGAGCTCTTCGTTGAGCGTCGGGTAATACTGGGTGACGACGCCGGCTTCCAGTTTCTGCTGCATGCGGTAGATGTAGTCGCGGACATTGGCCTGATAAGCCCAGTTGTCGAGGTACTGCGTCGTCAGCATGTCGCGGTGGGCATCGGCCGTCATGTACTTGGACAAGACGCCCTGAGCGATGCCGTAGCCGACGGAGTTGCTGGCCGTGTTCCAGCCGTTATAGGCGGCCAGGCGGTACATCATCTTATCCTGATAGAGGCCGTAGACCAGGGTATTGTCGGACCCATTGGAAAAGGCCATGTCGACGATGCTGACCGGGATGTCGAGGTTGACGGCTTTTTCGATCTGATTGAGGAAATCTCGCGTCGACTGGAGCATGATCGGGAAGTTTTCGAAATTCTCCGATTCCGTCGTCGACGTCGTCAGCGGCGTATTGACGGCCAGCAGGAGATCCGGCCGTTCGTTGTCAACCATCGTACCGCCAATGGCTTCGACGTGAGAGGCAATGGTCTTGCCGATGGCCTGGCCGTCGTAGCGGGGCACGGTCTTTTCGCCGCCGCCTAAAGGATAGATGACGGTGATCTTGGGATGGTAATTATTGAAATCATTGCTGGCCCGCGTGATGAGCAGCAGGCCCAGCTGGTCCGCCCCCGGGAAGGAGCCGAAAGCCGTCTTGGGGATGCCGGCGCCGGCCATTTCCAGGTACTTCGATTCCAGCGACGACTGGGTGCTGACGGAGTTATCGTCGTGGCCCAGGCTGTAATAGGTAAAGATGCCTTGGCGGGCATCGTCGATGAGGCGGTAATTGATACTCATATTCTTGCGGCGCCGGTTGTACCAGTCCTGGAGATATTCCATGGGCACGCGGCGCATGATGGCGAACCAGTCATTGCGTTCCTGCGGATTCAGGCCTTCTTCGTCCATCTTGGCCTGGAGCGACGCCAGTTGGTAGATGTCGGAGCCCATGGTCAGGTAATAGTCCGGTTCGACGCCCTTGCCACCGGCCCAGGGGCTGCGCATGACCGTGCTGAAGACATAAATGGGCACATTCTTGTGCGATTTATGCAGGTTTTCGACCTTTTCCAGCCGCGCCGTCAGCGTTTCCATGGGCAGGTTATGCTTGCGCGAATCGACGAGGCCGCCGTAGACCAGGGAATCGATGGACAGGACCATGGCGTCGGCCTTGCCGGCATTGGCATCGACCCAGGCCATGAGCTTGTCCGGCGAGCCGTGGAAATTCATACCCGACAAATACTGGGCCGGCGGCGTCAGGACCTGATAGCCCGCCGCTTCGGCCGTACTGACCGTATATTCATAATCGACAGGACGGTCATCCTGGGGTACATATAAAATCGTCTTTGCCAGTGCAGCCGGCGAGGCACATAAAAAGAAAGAAGCTACGGCCAGGCTGACTGCTTTCTGTAACAGATTCACGTTATCACTCCTAATATGAAGAAAAAAATTGTACCCTTTATTATATCACGGCCCTGGGAAAATTTGTAGGGGCGGCCCTACGCTCTCCGATGGCGGGCACGGCGTATCCTGGGGATGTTGAGGTGCAGGCGGATGGCGACCAGGCGGATGGCGACGGTGACAGAAAAGCCGACGATAGCGCCGACTTCCAGGGGTACCTCGAAGGGAATGACGGCACCGTACAAGAGGATGCTGCCCAAGAGGGACGCCGTCGCGTAGACTTCCTTGCGCAGGACGCCGGGGATGCGCCCGGCCAGGACATCGCGGATGACGCCGCCGCCGACGGCCGTCAGGACGCCGAGGGTGATGTCGAGGATCCAGTAGTCCGGATAATAAAAACAACCCAAGAGAGTCCCGGTGACCGTAAAGGAACCGAGGCCGATGGCATCGCAGACGAGATACCAGATGGAAAGGCGGCCGACGACGCGGCGCCACATGCGGATATTGAAATAACGGATCGTCACGGTGATGACGGCCATGGAACCGAGGATGATCCATAAATAAACGCTGTTCTTAAAAGCAGCCGGCGGGATGTTGCCGATGAGGATGTCGCGGATGATGCCGCCGCCGACCGCCGTCGCCGCGCTGAGGACGAAGATGCCGAAGAGGTCCATGCGCCGCGAAATGGCCGCAAAGACACCGGATACGGCAAAGGCCGTCGTCCCTAATAAGTCGAAAATATGCCACCAAATGGCATCCATAGCAGTTTCCCCTTCCTTGTTTTCGTGTTATGATAGACGTAAATTTTTTGTTAAGGAGATTCCATCCATTATGACTAAAGATGAATTCTATATGGGCAAAGCCCTGGCCGAAGCCAAGACGGCCTATGCCGTCGGGGAAATCCCCATCGGCGCCGTCATCGTCTATGAAAAGAAAGTCGTCGCCCGGGCCTATAACCTGCGTGAAAGCCTGCCCTGTGCGACGGCCCATGCCGAACTCCTGGCCATTGAAAAAGCCTGCCGGGCCCTGAATCGCTGGCGCCTGACAGGCTGTACGCTGTACGTAACGGTCGAACCGTGTCCCATGTGTGCCGGCGCCATCGTCAACAGCCGCCTGGACCGCGTCGTCTACGGCTGTGATGACCCCAAAGCCGGCGCCGTGCGCTCCCTCTTCCAGCTCGTCGATGACGACCGCCTCAACCACCGGACGGAAGTCACAGCCGGCGTCCGGGCCGAAGAATGTGCGGCCCTCATGAAAGATTTCTTCCGAGAAAGACGGAAGAAATAGGGGTTAGGGGTTAGGGGTTAGGGGCTAGGGGTAGCGGTTAGTGGTTAGGGGTTCGTGGCTCGTGGCTCGTGGTTCGTGATTCGTGGTTCGTGGCTCCCCTGATAGGGGAGCTGTCAGCGCAAGCTGACTGAGAGGTTTTTCAAGGCAACCTCTCCGGCCTTACGGCCACCTCCCCTATTAAGGGAGGCATACCGTCCCAAGCCTTTCTGGCCCATCAGGTGCTGACCAACGGAAGGCGCAGGACGGCTGCCAGAACGGACAGCCGTGGCTGGCATCCCGCTCATGGCGCCCCTGATAGGGGAGCTGTCAGCGCAGCTGACTGAGAGGTTTTTCAAGGCAACCTCTCCGGCCTTACGGCCACCTCCCCTATTAAGGGAGGCATACCGTCCCAAGCCATTCTGGCCCTCAGGTGCTGACCAACGGAAGGCGCAGGACGGCTGCCAGAACGGACAGCTGTGGCTGGCGGCCCGCTCATGGCTCCCCTGATAGGGGAGCTGTCAGCGCAAGCTGACTGAGAGGTTTTTTAATCCCTATTCGGGGAGGCTATGGCGCAGGTATTCCCGGAAAGCGTCGCCCAGGTCTTCCCGGCGCAGGGCATATTCGACGGTAGCTTTCAAAAAGCCCAGTTTGTTGCCTGTGTCGTAGCACCGGCCGCTGAAGTTATAGGCGTAGACCGCTTCCCGGTCGGCCATGAGGCGCAGGGCATCGGTGAGCTGGATTTCCCCGCCCTTGCCGGGCTGGACGCGGCGCAGGATTTCAAAGATATCCGGCGTCAGGATGTAGCGGCCCAGGGCAGCCAGGCGGCTCGGCGCTTCCTCGACGGACGGCTTTTCGATCATGTCGATGAGCTTGACGACGCGGTCGTCGTCCGTCGGCTGGCCCTGGACGATGCCGTAACGCGACACCAGTTCCTGCGGCACTTCCTGACAGCCGAGCATGGTCGCCCCTAAATCACTGAAGGCGTCCATCATCTGTTTCAGTGCCGGCTGCTGGGGATTATAGACGACGTCGTCGCCTAAGAGGACGGCAAAGGGTTCGTTATCGATGAACGATTCGGCACAGCGGATGGCATCACCCAGGCCGCGCATGTGCTTCTGGCGGATATAATGGATATTGATGGACGAAATGTCCTGGACCAGGTGCAGCAGCGCGTCCTTCCCCTGCTGGCGCAGCTGCAGCTCCAGGTCGATGTTGGTATCGAAATGGTCTTCGATGGCCCGCTTGCCGTGGCCGGTGATGATCAGGATTTCTTCGATGCCGCTCTGCAGAGCCTCTTCGACGATGTACTGAATGACCGGTTTGTCGACAATGGGGATCATTTCCTTGGGGATGGCCTTGGTGACCGGCAAAAAGCGCGTCCCATAGCCGGCCGCCGGGATGACGGCCTTACGAATTCGTTTCTGCATGGTATCCTTCCTTTTCTACAGCAGCCAGGGCACTGGCGACGACATCGTCCATGTCATAATACTTATATTCTGCCAGGCGGCCGCCGAATATAACATTGTATTCATGGCGGGCTAAGGCCGCATATTTATGGTACAGGGCCTGGTTCACATCATCGTTGACGGGATAATAGGCTTCCTGGCCGGCCTGCCATTCGGCGGGGTATTCCTTGGTGACATACGTCACCGGCTGCCTGCCGAATTCAAAATGCTTGTGCTCGATAGTCCGCGTATACGGCGTTTCCCGGTCGGTATAGTTCATAACGGCCACGCCTTGATGATTGACCTCGTTATAACGTTCTGTTTCAAAACGCAGTCCCCGATAGGCCAGATGGCCCAGGCGGTAGCCGAAATACTCGTCAATGGCCCCGGTGTAGACGACTTTGCGGGCTATATCCAGGTACGACGCCCGTTCGCGGTTATAATCGACACCCGTCCGCACTTCGATGCCCTCCAGCAGGGCGTCGATGAGGACGTTGTAGCCCCCTTGGGGGATACCCTGCCAGCAGTCGTCGAAATAATTATTGTCGAAGGTGTAGCGCACGGGCAGGCGCTTGATGATGAACGCCGGCAGGTCCGTACAGCTCCGGCCCCACTGCTTTTCCGTATAGCCTTTGATCAATTTCGTATAAATATCCGTGCCGATGAGAGAAATAGCCTGTTCTTCCAGGTTGCGGGGCTCCGTAATCCCTGCCGCCCGGCGCTGGCCCTCAATTTTGGCCGCCGCCTGTTCCGGCGTGATGATGCCCCACATCTTGGCAAAGGTATTCATATTGAAAGGCAGATTATACAGTTCGCCTTTATAATTGGCAATGGGCGCATTGATGAAATGATTGAATTCGACGAACTGGTTGACATACTCCCAGACCCGGCGGTCCGACGTGTGGAAAATGTGGGCGCCATAGCGATGGATATGGATGCCGTCCTTTTCTTCACAATAGACATTGCCGCCGACATGGTCCCGCCGTTCCAGGACCAAGCATTGCCGGCCGGCCTTATGCATCTCGTGGGCAAAGACACAGCCAAAAAGGCCGCTGCCGACGATGACGTAATCGTACATAGTTTAGTTCCTCGTTTCCTTGTTAATGGTTGTGGGAATCCCCTGTCATGAACCGCACGCCGGCACGCCATACATATTTTCGGCCTGGCGGACGGCGCGGCGGATGGCTTGTTCGACGACGTAGGCGGCGATGGTCCCGGTCAGGCTCAGTTCTGCCGAGACGCTGCCGACGCTGGCGGCATAGAGGGAGTCGCCGTCAGCCGTCGTATTGACGGGACGAATGGTACGGACGAGGCCGTTGCTGCCGAGAGCGGCAATTTTCTTGAGCTGGGCCTTGTCGAAGCGCCCATTGGTGACGACGGCGCCGATGGTCGTATTGGTCGTCGTCCCGACGGCGCGCTGGGAAAAGAGGGTCGGCGTCTGGCCGGCTTCTTCGAGCATGACCCGCCGCGTATCGGCAAAGCCCTGCCCGTCGCGGCGGCGCATACCGGCCAGGATCTGTCCCTGTTCGTCGAGGACGTCGCCCACGGCATTGACGGCGACGACGGCACCGACCTGGAGGTCGCCGACCTGGACGGCATAGGCGCCGAGACCGGATTTCATCATATAGTCAGGCCCACAGAGCTTGCCGACGGTAGCGCCCGTACCAGCACCGTAACAGCCTTGGCGGAAGTCTCCCTTTTCCGACGCCTGGCAGGCCGCATAGCCCATGGCCGCATCGGGGCGGACGTTGTCGCCGCAGCCCAGGTCATAGATACACGATTCGACGACCAGCGGCACCTTGCAGATGCGCGTATCGAAGCCGATGTGCTGTTCTTCCAGATACTGCATGACTCCCGTCGAGGCATTGAGGCCAAAGGCACTGCCACCGCTGAGCAGGATGGCGTGGATGCCCGATGCCGCCGCCATGGGGCTGAGCAGTTCCGATTCCCGGCTGGCCGGGCCGCCGCCGCGGACGTCGACGGCGCAGGGCGCGCTGTCCGGGAATACGAGGACCGTGCAGCCCGTGCCGCCCTGGCGGTCTTGGGCATTGCCCAGGCGGAACCCGTTCGTCCGGGCCATGGCTAACATATCTATTTCTTTCATAAAGACACTTCCCTTTATTTCATTTTTTCAAAATCCTTCCAGAGCATACTGGGCTGGATACCCGTATTGTTCTGGTACTTGCCGTGCTGATACGTATCGTAGTCGCCATCGATATCGTGATAATAGATCTGGCAGATTTCCACGTTCGGATAGATGCGGATGGGCTGGACACAGAAGATTTCCAGCGTCCAGTAGCCGGCAAAGCCGACGTCGCCGAAACCGGCCGTAACGTGGATGAAGACGCCCAGGCGGCCGACAGACGACCGGCCTTCGAGCATGGGGATATAGCCGTCCGTGCGGGTATATTCATTGGTCCGTCCCAGGTAGAGCTTATTGGGCTGCAGGACGTAGCCCGACTTGGGGATATAGATGGTCGATGCCGGATTGGGCTTGGCCATGTCCAGTTCATGATGGTCATAGACCATCAATTCATTGTGCAGGGACAGGTTATAGCTATTGGGATTGACCCGTTCCGGATGGAAGGGTTCGATGATGATTTCCTTGCCTAAATGCTTGACGATTTCCTTGCCTGATAAAATCATGAGTGCCACTCACTTTCTCTAGTAAATTCACTTCTTATGATATAGCAAAACCGGTTCGATGTCCACGGCGCGATGAGCCGGTTTAGCTTTTCCTGTCTCAAAGAAGTCCTCTACGTAGAACGTGACCTTCTCACCTTCCTGCGGACGGACATGGTACAGCGAGGTTGTACGGAAATAATACGAATTGCCACCGTATTCCCGCAGGAATCCAGCCTTGCCGCCAGGCAGGATTTTTTCAATCGTCCCTTTGTGGCGCGTCTGGCCGGCGTGCTTCTCGTGCATCCAGAATTCATGGAGCCCGTCCAGCAGCTCCCGCCGGTCCGGTTCGGAAAAATCATAGCTGTCGGTCTTAGCCAGGAGTTCGGCCTTGACCTTCCAGTGCTGGTCCATGCGGACCCGCCGGGCCAAGAGATAATGGAAATAGGCCATCTTCTCATAGCCGCCCATGTTTTCCAGGGCCTGGGCGAACTGGACCAGAAAATTGACCTTGCCCTTGAACTCGCCGCCGGCCAGGAAGGCCGACGCCCCATAGCGGCGCATGGCCGCGCTGTCTCCTTCGGCCTGGGCCGCAAAGAAGAGGCCCCGGCAGAGGATCCAATGCTGCTTGTACTTCAGCAGGTTTTCCAGGCGCCGGCGCCCTTCCCCGATGTGGCCCTGGCGCAGCAGACAGAGGGCGATGCGGTAGGAGAACCAGATATCATTGTCATGATGGAGCTGGGGAAAATAATTCAGGGCCTGCTGGCACAAGGTGATGCAGTCGTCGTACTTCTCCTCCTTGACCAGGATGCGGCTCATAAGCGAATACCAGCGCTCCCGGTCGGAGGCGATGACCCGTTCCCGCCCCTTTAAGGTCACGGTCTTTTCCTGGTCCGGCAGCTGGTCCGGATCGAGGCGGCGCAGGTAAGCCCCCATGAGTCCGGCCTGGCCGGGCTGGTTCTTGAGGACGTCGACCATGCGCCACACGGCCAGGGCATAGGGCGTATACGGCCCTTGCTGGCTGTACTTCAAGATGGCATCGACGGCGCGGCGGAAATCTTCCGGTGCCTCTGTCCGTTCATCGAATTTCTGGATGTATAAATAATAAAGGCACCAGCAGTAAATCCCGTGGAGATTGACGAAATCCGGGAAAGCTATCATCCCGGCCCGGGCGATTTCCCGTCCCTTCCGGTACTGCTTCGTCTTGCGCAGGGCATAGGCATAGTAATAATAATCCCAACACGTCCAACTCCGGTCCGGCTCCGCCTGGCCATACATAGCCAGGACCTCGTCATAGCGGCCATCCCGGCAGGCCTGGCGGGCAGCAAAAGAATCCATGGAACCACCTCCGTATTTTTTCACAAGGTTTCGTATATGATAAGGGTATTATAACATAAAAAATAGGGCTTGTCGCACGACGACAAGCCCTTTAAAGTTGTTAGTGGCTAGCAGTTAGTTGTTAGCGGATGGCTTTAAATTTGAAGGTTTTCTCTGCAAACTACAAACTCTGTTGCTACAAACTATAAAGTAAATGGGGCCTAGCATGAAAGCAAAAGCCTTCGTGCGACCCCTACAAACTCCGTACTACAAACTACTTTTCTAGCCACGGATCTTTTTAATTTGTTTTTCCAGTTCCGGCATGACTTCAAAGAGGTCGCCTACGATGCCGTAGTGGGCGAATTTGAAAATCGGTGCGTCCGGGTCTTTATTGACGGCGATGATGAGGCCGGCATCCTGGATGCCCAGTTTGTGCTGGATGGCTCCGGAAATGCCCAGGGCGATGTAAATCTTCGGGGCGATTTTCTTGCCCGTAATGCCGATCTGCCATTCGTAAGGCGCCCATTCTTTATCGACGAGGGGCTTGGAAACGCCGAAAGCAGCACCGATGCGCTGGGCAAAGGCCTGGACGGCTTTCATGCCATCTTCGGTCTGGACGCCGCGGCCGGCACCGACGACGATATCTGCCGTCGTGATGGTCAGTTCTTCGGCTTCTTTTTCGACCGGTTCAAAGTTCGTCACCTTGACCGACGGAGCGGCACCGGCGAAGTCGACGCTTTCCTTGATGATGTCGCCTGTCCGGGACGGGTCAGCCGGCGTGCCGTGGAAAATCTTGTCGCTGATGGTCGCCAGCTGGGGCCGCGTCGTCGTCTGGATCTTGACGAAAAGTTTGCCCGTATAAGCCGGACGGATCCAGGTCAGCGTGTCATCGTCGCCTTCAAAGCGGACATCCGTGCAGTCTGCGACCAGGCCGACGCCGAGCTGGGCCGACAGGCGGCCGCCGAGGTCACGGCCATCGGGCGAACCGCCGATGAGGATGACACTGGGTTCATATTTTTCAGCCAAAGCGGCGATGGCTTTGGTGTACAAGACGGAATCATAGGCAGCCAGGGCGCTGTCTTCGACAGCGACGACGGCATCGGCCCCGTAGGAAATGGCTTCCTGGCTGGCTTTGGCCGTATCGGCACCGGCCACGAAGGCGACGACCTGTTTGCCCTTGGCATCGGCCAGCTGACGGGCTTTGCCCAACAATTCGATGCTCAGCGGGCTCAGGGCACCGCCGGCGATTTCTATATATACGCAGATGTTCTGTTTCAATTCCATAATTCAGCCCTCCTTACAGCAAGTTCTTGGCAGTCAGTTCTTTGACGAGATTAGCCGCAGCATCTGCCGGCGTAGCGCCTTCGATCATGACGCCGACCGGATTCGGTTCCGGTGCGAAAAGTTCCGTGACTTTCGTCGCCGAACCAGCTGTCCCGACACTTGCTGCATCGAGGCCCAGGTCTTCCACTTTCCAGACATCGAAGACGGCTTTCTTGGCAGCCATTTTCCCGCGGATCTTCGGGGAACGCGGCGTGTTGCTCTTTTCCGTAACCGAGACGACAGCCGGAAGCTGTGCCTGTACCGTTTCGATGCCGTCGTGATTCAGGCGCGTGGCCGTCACCGTCGTGCCGTCGACCTGTACCGAATTGGCATAAGAAATAAGGGCCATGCCCAGGCGCTGGGCGATAGCCGGCGGAATCTGCCCGGTATCACCATCGGTCGAGCGCTTACCTGTGAAGACCAGGTCGGCACCGCCCAGTTTTTCGATGGCCTTGGCCAGGACCAGGCCCGTTGCCAGCGTATCGGAGCCGGCCATGCGTTCATCCGAGACCAGGACGCCCTTATCGGCGCCGATAGCAATGCCGTCACGCATCATTTCACCGGCCAGGGCATTGCCCATGGTCAGGAGCGTCACCGTGCCGCCGACGGCGTCCTTGACAGCGACAGCCGCTTCGATGGCATGTTTATCAACCGGGTTGAGCATCGACGGAGCGCCGACACGGACCAAGTTGTTGTCTTTGGCGATTTCAATATCCGAAATCGCAGGAACCTGCTTTACCAAAACTACAATATTCATAAGTAAGCCTCCTTTTTGTACGTCTTCTTATGTCACCTATTATACTCCATATTCAATAATTTATCAACGGATAATTATTTTTATTTACAAAATCTATATCTGCGCGTCTCCCATTGACAGTCACATCGCTTTCTTTTAAAATTAAAGGGTATTTAACGGGTTAATCGTTTGATTTTCCAGTAAAACTTTATACTTTTAGGAGGTCTTTGTCATGTCAGAATCCCATCCGGAGCCGCGTCCGTATCATCCGCCCATGTCTCCGGACCAGAATTACGTTGAAATCAATGCCTATGTCATCGGCTGGGGGCTGTTCTTTGCGGCCCTCTTTTCCCTGGCCGTCGGCTACCTGTGCCTGAAAATCGGCCAGACCGTCGACGCCTTTGCCCCCGTTTCCGTCCTGGCCATGGGCATGGCCGTCTTGTTCAAGCGCAAGAACGCCTTCCCGGAAACCGTCCACATCCAGGCTATCGCCAGTGCCGGGACCAACATCATCGGCGGCGTCATGTTCATTCTGCCGGCCCTGTTCATCCTGCAGCTCGACAGCCAGCTGACCTATGCGGAAATGGTCATCCCCATCGTCCTCGGCGGCGTCCTGGGCGTCCTCCTGGCGACGACGTTCCGCCGCTACTTCTGCGAAGAAATGGATGCCGCCTATCCCTTCCCGTCCGGCCGGGCTGCTGCCGAAGTCCTGACCTGCAATGAAGGTTCCAAGGCCCACGTCATGGTCTTCAGCGGCCTCCTGGCTATGGCCTATGATTTCGTCCTCAACAGCCTGGGCTGGTGGCAGGAAGTCCTGTCGACACTGACCTTCTCCTGGGGTCAGGCCGCCGCAGCGAAATACAAACTGGCGTTCAGCCTGGACAACGACGCCGCCCTCCTGGGTATCGGCTATTTCACGGGCCTGCGCTATGCAGCCATCATCGCAGCTGGCTCTTTCTTCTCCTGGTTCGTCTGCATCCCTGTCGTCTACTACCTGGGCGGCGAACACGTCATGACCCTCCACGGCCAGGCTGTTCTCTTAGCGGATGCCCCGATTGACGCCGTCTTTTCCCAGTACGTCCGCCACATCGGCATCGGCATGCTGGCCATGGCCGGCATCATCGGCCTCGTTTCCATGTCTGGCGTCGTCGGACGGGTCATCCGCCGGGCCGCTTCGGATTTATGCACATCAGGCCCGTCCTCGACAGCCGGGCTCCTGCGGACCCAGCAGGACCTGCCCATGAGCCAGATTGTCACGGGGACCCTGGCCATGGATGCGTTGTTTACCCTCTTCTTCCACGTCACCTGTTCCCACAGCCTGACCCAGACCCTACTGGCTGGCGCTATCATCCTCATCTTCTCGTTCCTCTTATCCGTCGTCGGCATCAGCTCCATCGCCTTTACGGGGAACGAACCCGTATCAGGCATGACCATCTTCATGATCATCGTCTCGGCCGTCCTCATGGGGAATGCCGGCATGAGCGGCAGCTCCGGCATCATCGCCATTCTGCTCATGGCCGCCTTCCTCTGTTCGACCCTGGCCGTAGCCGGCAACTTCATGTCGGAACTGAAAGTCGCCTACCTGACCGGCGCGACGCCGAAGAAGATGCAGCAGTGGCAGCTTCTGTCCATCATCGTTTCCAGCTTTATCGCCGTCGGCGTCATCTTCCTCCTGGACCACGCCTACGGCTACACCGGACCGGGCGCTCTGGCCGCCCCGCAGGCCAACGCCATGGCTGCCATCGTCAAACCCATGATGGACGGTGGTGCCGCACCCTGGCCCCTGTACATGGCCGGCGCCTTCTTCGCCTTCCTATTGTGGATGATGAAAGTCCCGCCCCTGGCCTTTGCCCTCGGCGCCTACCTGCCCATGGAAATCAACACGCCTGTCCTCATCGGCGGCCTCGTATCGTATTTCGTCTCCCACAGCAGTAAAGACGACGCCCTCAACGCCCTGCGCCTCAGTGAAGGCAGCACCGTCGCCTCGGGCTTCGTCGCCGGCGGCGCCATCGGCAGCCTTATCAGCGCTGTCCTACACATCGGCGGCATCGACTGGTTCCTCAAAGACTGGGTCGTCACCCCGGGAGCTACCTACCTGGGCATCCTCGCCTACCTGGCTCTGTGTGCCGTTATCTATACCGTAGCCTGCAAAGTAAAGAAAGCCAGTCATTAACAGCTTTCGAACAAATCGTCCAGCGTGTAGAGGATGACGTCCGGTCTGGGAGTCACCTCATAGCCGGCACGAGAAAAGAAGCCATAACCATAACAATCCATCCCAGTCCGACGGACCTGGCGGATTTCGTTTTCAATCATGGCATCCGTAATAGGAGTCTGCCGGAATTTGGCTTCGTAAAAGATGTAGCCTTTATCATCATGCGTAACGACATCGAATTCCCCATTCTTATGCTCTTTTGGCAAATCGTAAGAATAGGTCCCGATGGCATCGAAGATTTCCGGCAGACGTCCCTGCCGGTTCTGGCGGATCAGAAATTGCCGGCACAGCGATTCAAACCGCTTCGGTACGAAAACCTGAGCGAAATCGGCCGCAATATACCGGTCAAAAAAAACGTCCGGCGCCATGATCTGCCGTTGTGAACTATAAGGAAAAATATACCGATAATAAAAGCTGGCCAGATTATCACAAATGTGGTAACTGGCTCGTTTTTTATTATGTACATCATTAATAGGCACTTCTTTTTCAACGAGCTCCATAAGAATCAGTCGTTTCAAGACTTCGGACAAAGCCGGACTGCTGGAAATATGGGATTGCGACAAAATATCCTTGTAGCGGTGAAACCCTCTGGCCAAGGCCTCGAAAGCCTCATTGGCATTGATGAATTTCGATAATTCCCCCAATAGATACATCTGCACCTCATTTTCCAGGCGAGCGCCTGGTTCCACCAGCAGAGAGATGACATTGTCCCGGACACTCCGTGCCGGATCAATCAAACTATTATAATAAGGTACTCCGCCAAAAACGCTGTACAGACGCACCTTGTCTTCCAAGGAAAAGTCGGGGTAGAATTGCGCAGACTCAAAATAATCCATAGGGTGGACGTGGAGCCCCAAGGTCACACGGCCATATAACGGATTTTCTTCCAACATGAGCGATTTCATGGTATCCACAAAGGACCCGCAAAGAATCAGCTTCAGCTGCGAACGCTCCCGATACGTGTCAATCAAAGATTGCAGCATACTGTCCAACCCGGCGACAGTCTGCCGTAAATAAGGGTATTCATCCAAAACAAGGACTTGTTTTTCCTGACAGGCTCGTTGAAAAAGAAACTCCAGCAGCTTTTCTATTCCCGAAAAAGCAAGGGGCGGATACTGATACACATCGGAAATCAAAGCGGACAGGCTCTGCACATTATTCATTTCCGTCGTCCGCTTACATTGATAATACAGCCCAGTCACTTCAGGCGCCTGTAAAAATTGCTTAATCAGCTCACTCTTACCAATGCGCCGGCGTCCGTAAATCAGTATCATTTCCTGCTTTGGCGAATCATACATTTGCTGCAACCGCGTCAGTTCCCTTTTTCTTCCAATAAACATAGGCCCACTCCTTTACTCAGTTTTATTTTACTCAGAATGTTTTGACTAAAAAGCTTTTGAGTAAAATCCTTCTGAGTAAAATTATACCATGCCCCTCATTGCCAGTCCAGCCAGGCTGTGATACGATGACTAAAAAAGGAGGTCTGTCCTATGAAATGTTACATTGTCGACGCTTTTACCAAAGAAATCTTCAAAGGGAACCCGGCCGCCGTCTGCGTCCTGGACCAGTGGCTGCCCGATGAGCTGATGCAGCACATCGCCATGGAAAATAACCTGTCCGAAACGGCCTTTACCGTCAAAGAAGGCGATCACTGGCACCTGCGCTGGTTCACGCCGGGCGGCGAAATCGACCTCTGCGGCCACGCCACCCTGGGGACGGCTTATGTCCTGGCCCATTTCGTCAAACCCGATGCCAGCCGCTACGTCTTCCATACCCTCAGCGGCGAATTAGTCGTCACCCGTGACGGCGACCGCTTCTCCATGGATTTTCCGGCCTACGACATGAAACCCGTCCCGGTCACAGACGCCATGGAAAACGCCCTGGGCGTCCGCCCCGTCGAAGCCTACCTCGCCCGCGACCTGGTCTGCGTCCTGGCCGACGAAGACCAGGTCATCCACTGCCAGCCTGACATGGCCAAACTCAAACAGCTCGACGGCCTGCTCTGCAACATCACCGCCAAAGGCAGCAAATACGACACCGTCAGCCGCTCCTTTGCGCCGAAACTCGCCGTCCCGGAAGACCCGGTCTGCGGCAGCGGCCATTGCCACATCATCCCCGTCATGGCAGCCAAACTCGGCAAAACCGACCTCATCGCCTACCAGGCCTCGAAACGGGGCGGCGAACTCTATTGCCACATAGAAAAAGGCCGCATCGCCCTGGCTGGCTACGCGGCACTCTATGCGGAAATGGATTTGAAAATTTGAAATACTGCCTATAAAGATAGATGTGGCCTCAATTCCTTTTTATGGCATCAAATAGATTTTGATGCCAATAAAAAGGCCGTTCCGATGACAAACAGGATAAGTGTTACAATAGCACGAGCTTTGCGGCTATCTGATACTTTCTGAACATCCAATGCGTCTCGAGTCGTCTTTACGGCCGGCCGCTCTTCCACACTTTCCGAATGGACATGACAGATTTTTGCCCCACAATAGGGACAAAACATAAAGTCATCCTGAATTTCCTTGCCACACTTTCCGCAGAACATAGTACCACCTCGATTCATCCCCACGCATGCACGATTAATATAAAGACAAAACACTCCATCATTTCTGGTCACTGGAAAACATAGTACCGATACCGAAATATTTCTCAAAGAAAGCTTTCAATTTATCAATAATGGTCTGCTTTTTATCAGCTCGGTTCGAGTGACCAAAACGAGACATAGGAGGCATGAGTTTGTCAATGTCGGTTCCAGTCGTCTTTACTTCCCCATCACGGAATGAGTTTTCTATGAATTCTCTTGTTTCCTGTGGTTTAAGCCGTTCTGCTTGAATAATAGACGTTAAATCATTTTCACGTTGTTTTGCTACAAATTCATTCCATTCATTCATGACATCATCCACTTCGCTGAGTCCTGCAATAAAATGATCAATCAGTTCTCTTTTACTACGGAGTTCCGGGCTCGAATCCATAGCCTTATGGATAGATATCAATAATTCCTTATCTTTACAATGACTGTCATGGTATTTCTTGACCAGCATCAAAATATAGTCGATGTTGATTTCAATTTGCTTGACCAGTTCGATTTCAAAAACGATGTCGTCCGTAATATCCGTCCGCTTTCCTTCTTCTCTTCTGCGTCTCCACTCATCACGTAAATCCTGATATTTTCCCAGGTAATCCTGCAAATCCCGTGCTGTAAGGATTTCTTTTCCCAGAAAATCATCAAAGGAAACCAACAGGTTGCGCATACGAAGAACGGCCCCGAAAAGTTTGATAAACTCTTTTTGTTTTTGCTCCCCTATGATTCGAGGCTCTTCAACGGGGAAATCGTTCACCAACTCGTCAATTAAGTCCACATATCCCGGCACATTTTTTCCCTTATTATCTTTATAGCCATAATAATAGTCAGCAAAGCTGCGTATCAAGACAATTCCACCGGCATTTTTATCGCCAAACAAGGCAATCGCGTCGTCCACTTTCTTTTGTAACGGACGGAAACAGACAATATTACCAAAGGTCTTGATGCTGTTTAGGATGCGATTCGTCCGGCTAAAGGCTTGAATCAAACCGTGCATCTTAAGATTTTTGTCGACCCATAGCGTATTCAATGTCGTCGCATCAAAGCCGGTCAAGAACATATTGACGACAATCAGCAAATCAAGTTCCTTATTCTTCATGCGCAGGGATACATCCTTATAATAGTTCTGAAATTTATCGCTAGACGTATCATAATTCGTCTGGAACATTTTATTATAATCTTGAATCGCCGCTTCCAGAAAATCGCGGGAAGTCTGATCCAGGCGAGACGTATCCTCTGAATTTTCTTCATCTAAGATGCCATCGATTTCTTCCTCATTAGCTGCATAACTATAGATGACAGCTATTTTCAGCCGCTTTGTCGGATCATCGTCCATGATTTTGCGAAATTCTTCGTAATAGGCCTTGGCCATGGGGACGCTGGAAACGGCAAAGATAGAGTTAAAGCCGCTGATACGCTGTTTCTTCTTGATTTCTTCTACCTTGTCCGAGTTGCCAGATGCGACTTGCGAAATATTTATCAGGGAATTGTAAATATAAGTCTTATTGCCTCGATATGTCTTCTGGTCAAAATGGTCAAGGATATAATGGGCCACCAGTGAAATACGCGCCGGTGCTTCAAAGGCCTTTTTCCGGTCGATGTCCCAGACCTCTTCATCTTTAATATCATCTTCTTCATCCATCGTCTTGATATAGTCTACACGGAAGGGAAGGACATTCTTATCATTGATGGCGTCTACGATAGTATACGTATGCAGGCAATCGCCAAAAGTCTGTGCCGTTGTCGCATACTTCGGATGTTTGATACTGTTCCCTGCATTAGCAGGAAAAATAGGCGTCCCCGTAAAACCAAACATGTAGTATTTCTGGAAGTACTTTACAATAGCCGCATGCATATCTCCGAACTGACTGCGATGACATTCGTCAAAGATAATGACAATCTGTTTATTATAAACGCTATGTTCATGATTCCGTTTAATGAAGGTAGATAGTTTCTGAATCGTCGTGATAATGATTTGGGACTGACTATCAGAAAGCTGTCGTTCCAAGACTTTCGTCGACGTATTCCCATTAGCCGCCCCTTTTTCAAAGCGGTCATATTCTTTCATCGTCTGATAATCCAAATCCTTGCGGTCTACGACAAATAATACTTTGTCAATATATGGAAGTTGTGAAGCAATGCGGGCAGTCTTAAAAGAAGTCAAGGTCTTCCCCGACCCCGTCGTATGCCAAATATAGCCACCTGCTGCAATCGTCCCGTATTTTTTATAATTATGGGCAATCTCGATACGGTTAATGATCCGTTCCGTAGCCGTAATCTGGTACGGCCGCATAATCATCAGCAGGTTTTCTGAAGTAAAAATACAGTACTTGGCAAGCACATTTAAAATCGTGTGTTTCGCAAAAAAGGTCCGTGCTACGTCAACCAAATCTGTAATCGGCTTATTACTGGCATCAGCCCAGAACGAGGTGAATTCAAAACTATTACTCGTCTTTTCCTTCTTGGCATGCTTAGACCCATGGTCTTTGATTGCATTATAACGAGTACTATTGGAATAGTACTTCGTATTCGTACCATTGGAAATGACAAAAATCTGTACATATTCGTATAACCCGCAGCCAGCCCAAAACGAATCTCGCTGATAGCGATTGATTTGATTAAAGGCTTCCCGAATTGGGACGCCTCTGCGCTTGAGTTCAATATGGACCATAGGAAGGCCGTTCACTAATACAGTCACATCGTAGCGGTTATTCTGCCTGGCGCCCTGTTCCTTGCCAATCGCATACTGGTTGATGACTTGCAGGCGATTATTATGAACATTCTGGCGGTCAAAAAGGGTGATGTTCTTGGACATGCCGTTATCCCGTTTCAACACTTGGATGTTATCTTCTTGGATTTTCGCAGTCTTTTCCACGATACCTTCATTTTTATTGGCAATGGCATCCTTAAAGAAACGGGCCCATTCACTATCGCTGAACTGATATTCATTTAAAGCTTCAAGCTGTGTACGGACATTAGCAATCAAATCCGCTTCTGAATGAATCGGCAGGTAAGTATACCCTTGCTCACAAAGGATTTCAATGAATTCCTTTTCAAGACCGGCTTCGGTCTGATAAGAAGCCTGCCGTTCCCGTACCGCTTCATATTCTGTTACGACTGTGTTTTCCGTTGTTTGAGCGACGATATTAAAGTACGGCATAAACACACGCCTCCTAATCCATTATGATTGCTTCTCTTTAAAGGTGAGGAGCTTGTCCCTGTAATATTCATACTGTTTCTGCCGGGCTTCGATTTCGGCGGGAAGATCGGTAGACAAGTCATTGCAAATTTTTTCAAAACAATTAAGAATACCTACAATCTTGTGAATTTCCTTTTCTCCTGGCATGGGAATCTTGATGCAACTCAGATTTTTTTGATTAAGTTTGGGTTGAGCTGCACCCGTGATATAAGGTCTAAGATTTATTCCGTTCAAAAACATCTCAACATATTTCTGCTCATCATGATTACTAAACTTCAGCACATGTGCATGATTATTAACCCAATTTTTCCCCGCTATAGAAAATGCGATTGGTGTTACCCTTGATACCAAGTTGGCTCCATCTTCTGATACAAGTAAATAATCTCCATCAAATAAATAATCAGATACATAATCGACTATTCCGGATGCTCCATAATAAGGATATTTTCCAGAAGAACGATTTTCTTTTGTGACAGGTTTTCGCAAATTATCACAGTTTTCAGATATGTCTTCCAATCTAACATACGCATATCCAAATACATATTGGAACAGCTTAATCAGAGTCTGTCTGTCTGTCTGTCTGTCTGTCTGTCTGTCTGTCTGTCTGTCTGTCTGTCAAGATACTGTTGCCAGACTCAGCAAATGTCAAGAGCTGGTCGCGATAAAATTCATACTGCTTTTGACGTGCCTCGATTTCAGCGGGCAAACCGATATTTAAGTCAGTACAAATGGCTTCAAAGTTATCCAATACTTTAACCAACCGTTTTTGAACTTCAATATTAGGTAAGGGAATCTTGTACTGCAATACTTTTTGAAAATCTAAAGAATCCACCGTACCACCTTGTTTTTTTGTCTTTACAAGGATATCTTTTCCTTTTCCCTGTATTACATGAAAAGCATATCGAGGAATGACGTCTTCTTTAGGTACAAGAACTTTAATATCCTGATTAACTGTAGTTTCAAACGGAACAAAAGCGACAGGGAAAGTATGTTTTAATATACCAGAACGAGTAACGATAGCAATACTGTTTTTGGGGAATACTTTCATGGACGCTTCTACTACAGCTTTTTCCGTGATATGGTTTTGTGTATCTATAAGAGTAGACACTTTCATATCTTTAGAGGAAATCCACGGAATCTTTCCATCGTTCCAATATTTGCTTTCTGCCATTGACGGTGTTTTACCACCAGACCAGGTGCCTAATTCGGCCAAAGTTTCAATTTTGACATCATGGCGACTAATGTTATCAAAAATGTTTTCCCTATAGTATTCATACTGCTTCTTCCGATCTGTAAGTTCTGCTGTAAGTTCTGCTGTAAGTTCTGCTGTAAGTTCTGTGAAATTGTCCAAAATACGGACTATTTCACGTTGTACCTCCAGAGGAGGTACAGGAACTACAACATTATTTAACCGGCTAGGAGTTACTTCAATAACCTTTGTACCATGAGCCAGTTTTAATTTTTGTGTATAAAAATGGCTAGATTGCAAATAATAAGTCAAATATTTAGGATTCAGCATACTATGGATAATAGCTGTATGTCCACTAACAGCAATTTCATCTTCGCCAAGCCATGCTACACATTTACATACATCTTCAACATTTTCACTAGTAACGGCCATGATGATATCACCATGCTTGGCTTTCTTTTGATTTTCCGTTTTTTCATTGTCAATATAAGTCAAAGGAGCATACACAAACAATCCCAATTTCGTATAAATCTGTCCATAATGGATACAAGGAAATCCTTTCTCCCTAAAATCCTTTTTCTGAAAATTCCCGCCTCGTGAAATCTCAGCTACATCACCTAACTTCTTATATTCCACGCCATCCGGGCAGAGTTCCTGAATCAATTCTTCTAATCTACTCATCCACTTTGCCCCCTTCGATTTCTGCTATGATCTTGTCGATTTCATCGCGAAGTACTTGTTCACGGGCCACAATATCCTTGATTTCCGCATTGAGCTTGACAATATCTATCTTTTCCCGTTTATCTTCCTGTTCAACATAGGTACTGACAGAAAGATTGTAATTTTCGTCTTTGACCTCATCGTAGGAAACGAGGCGGCTGAAATACGGCTCATCGTCACGCTTGGTAAAAGTATTTACAATGTGGTCTATGTTTTCTGCCGTCAATTTATTGTTATTCGTAACCTTAATACATTCATTGGTCGCATCAATGAAAAGGATTTTGTTATCATTTTTTCCTTTCTTCATGACCATGATACAAGTTGCAATGGACGTACCATAGAATAAATTACTTGGCAGCTGAATAATACAATCTACGAAGTTATTGTCGACGAGATATTTCCGGATTTTCTGTTCAGCCCCACCGCGATACATGATACCAGGAAAGCAGACGATAGCTGCCGTACCATTCGGTGCCAGCCAGGACAGGGAGTGCATGATAAAGGCCATATCCGCCTTGCTTTTCGGAGCCAGCACGCCGGCCGGCGAAAAACGGGGATCATTGATGAGCAAGGGATTATTGTCCCCTGCCCACTTTATGGAATAAGGCGGATTGGATACAATCAGTTCAAACGGTTCATCGTCCCAGTGTTGCGGATTAATCAGCGTATCTTCACAGGCAATATCGAATTTATCAAAGCCGATATCGTGAAGGAACATATTGATACGACAAAGGTTGTACGTTGTGATGTTAATTTCCTGGCCAAAAAAGCCATTCACTACACCGTCTTTTCCCAGAATCTGGACCGCTTTTAAAAGCAGGCTTCCGCTTCCACACGCCGGGTCATACACCTTATTGACCTTTGTCTTACCTACAGTTCCTAGCCGCGTAAGTAAGACTGAAACGTCCGCTGGCGTAAAGAACTCGCCGCCTGATTTCCCCGCATTAGAAGCATACATACTCATCAAATATTCATAAGCATCGCCAAAGGCATCAATATCATGGTCTTGTACACTGCCCAGCTTCATCAAAGATATCCCGGTTAATAACTTACTCAGTCTTTCATTGCGCTTGGCAACCGTAGCCCCCAGCTTATTGCTATTGACATCAAAGTCATCGAAAAGGCCTTCAAAATCACTTTCGGCATCACTGCCCTTAGCCGATTCCTCGATATGACGGAAGACCTGTTCCAGTGTTTCGTTCAGATTTTCGTCATTTTCAGCTCTGGCCGTAACATTGGCAAAAAGCTCGCTCGGCAAAATAAAGAAGCCCTTCTCCTGTACGAGCCCTTCCCGTGCTTCTTCTGCCGCTTCATCGGACATGGAAGCGTAATCAAAATCGCTATCTCCCGCTTCTCGTTCCCCTTGATTAATATAGTTCGTCAGATTTTCTGAGATATAGCGATAAAACATAGCTCCCAATACGTAATTTTTGAAATCCCATCCGTCTACAGCGCCCCGGAGGTCATCAGCTATCGCCCATATAGCGCGATGTAATTCCTCACGTTCCTTTTCCTTCTTATTATCTATTCCCATTCGTAGTGCCTCCACTTTCATTTATTTATCTTCATTTGCGTTATATATATTCCTCTTTATCATACCATAAAACGAAGAATACATCGAATAAATGTTAGAGCCTCTGGATAATACAATAGCAAAAAAGTACTGCCGCACAAAGCCTAAGCTCTGTGCGGCAGCACTTTTTCTCTATTCCAGCAAACATCGCAATACATTCAGTCCCCGCTTGATGATGAGGCGGACTTTGCTTTTTTCGATGCCATATTTTTTCGAAATGTAATCGTAAGTCTGATTATGTATGTAATGCGCGACGATGAGCGTCCGCTGCGTTTCGTTCTGTTTGTTGAGGGCTTTCCACACCTGCTCTTTTTTCTCTCTTTTTAGCAGACAGTGTTCCGGTGTTGCTTCTTCCGGCGCAGCCCAATTATAGGGAAAATCGGTGACGATATCCGATTCGATGATGTTTTTCTGTACGCGTTTCCAATAACATTGTTTCCGATAGCTTTCATATTCAAAAGCGTTGTGTACAGCTGCCAAGATTTTGCGCTGTATATTGTCACGTAATCCTCTCCTTCTTACCTTAAAATCAAATTAAGACCTCTTTTCTGTATTCATCTTAGCAAATTTTAATCTTTGAAAAAACGAGAAAATACCCTGGGCCGATAGGCGGCCCAAGGCATCTCTATTCGGTTACGCTTATTCGAGCGTTTCGACTTTACGGGTTACGATCTGGCTCGACTTGAGACCGGTCAGGTTGCCGCCTTCGGTCGTCGCAAAGATTTTGCTGTCGACGATGGTCTGTGCAGCCGTATCGACGGTTTCTTTCGTCAGGTCAGATTTCGGATTGGAAATAGAGTAGCTGACAGTTTTACTGGCGCCGTCCATAAATGTAAGCTGTAACGTTTTCGTTTCCGATTTGATGGCCATAGTAGTTCCTCCTTTCTTTGGTATTGTGAGAAGTTAACCTCTCCTACGCCGTGATTTCGTTTTCCACAACTTCATGGATGCCCGTGATGGGGTCTTCATAAAGCGTGCCGATAGCGTTGACGGCGGTGACGACGTTCGCCGGTTCGACACCGGTGACGAGGTTGCGCATCTGTACGGACTTTTCGCACAGATTGTCATTTTCGTCGTTGTAGCTGATGACCAGCTTCAGTTTGCTGGAAACGGCTTTACGTTCTGCTGCCATGTTCATTCCTCCTTTCTTTTTGTATGTGAAGAGCCTTCGTGGCTCATAGGGGCAAGGCCCCGCCGGTCGCAGGTCGCAGGTCGCAGGCCACTTCGGAAAAAGCCGTGGCTCGTAGTTCGTGGTTCGTTACTCATAAAAAACCATCATTATACCAGAACGGGCTGTGATGGAATCTCGCTGCGGGCCGCACAAGGCTCCCTTTATAGGGGAGCTGGCCGCCAAAGGCGGTCTGAGAGGTTAAAGGACGGCCCCTCGTATCTTTCAGCCGATTGATATGGCGCTGGGGCACAGTCTGTGCCGGTCCGGCCTGAAAGGCCTGAGGACGGCAGTTCTCGCGGACGATGGCATACCATTCTTCCATGACTTCGGCAATGGACGGCTCGAACTTACATCGTTTTAGCAAGCGATGCAAAAGAGATTCCGCTTGCGGTGCCGTCATCGTTTCGGGCAGCATTTCTTCGAGCATCTTCAGCTTGTAATCGTTGCAGCTTCTCTCTCCGGGCTTCATGTAACACCGCATCAAGGTGCTCGTAATATTCTCTCTGGTTACGTGCATAAGCGTCCTCCTTCTTCATAGGACGGCCGTTGCTGTTCTTCAAGATGGCCTGGATGTACTTGATATTGTTGACCCCGTTTTCATGAGCCAGTTCGATGGCAATGCAAGTCGCTTCACTGCCCCACAATTTCTCTAAATCAATGAGCTGTTGGGCGAACTCGCCCTGCATGGGACCAAATAGTTTTTGATATTTCTGGACCGACGCGTAGTCCCGCATGACTTTCGGCGTCGTCACGGGCTCGCCGTCATAGGCCGGCGCTTCTTCTGCCGTCACGGGCATCTCATCAGAGGCTGCCGTTTCCGTCACGACAGGCGCCGCATCCATTGATTTATCTTCCGACTGAGATTGGCGCTGCCTCTCGCGGTAGCGCTGTACCCGTTCGCGCGTCTGTTCCCGTTTTTTTTCATCACGTTGGAAGTCCTGCAGCTCATCCCAAATAGCAATGTGGATGAGTCCGCTTGCATCTCGTTCGATAAGTTCCACTTTTTCCAACAGGGCCAGCCCTTTTTCAATAAAAGGCCGGCGTCGGTGCAGGCACTTGGCAATGAGCTGTGTCGTCGTGGCTTCCCGGCCCGATACGTAGACAAAGCCGTTGTCGTTAACCGTTCCGGCCATGTCCTTCAGGAAAAACCATAACACGATATACGAATCGCCGTTCGCCTGATTCATCAGATATAAAATACGAGGATCCGAAAACAGTCCTGTCCTGGTTTTCAGCCATTGCAGCTTCTTCATTGCACACACCTCATTTCCGTTTGGCTCTTCCGGCCTTCTATCTATATAAGAGAAAAAATCCACCCGCTGCGGACATTCTCTCTATATTTTTTAGTCTCCTCTTCTTTCCTTTTCTCCTCTTCTCTTTTCTTTATAGGTAACGCGTTACAGAAGTACGGGAAGCAGCAAAAAAAAGGCTTGTCGCATGACGACAAGCCCTTTTTTGAGTGTTAAGTTTTCAGTTTGTAGTTTTTAGTGATGACTTTAAATTTTTAGACCAACCATTAATGCGTCCGCGACAACAAGGCTACGTTCTCGACGTGATGGGTACGCGGGAACATGTCTACGGGCTGTACTTTGGTGGTGTGGTAGCCGTGCTGGTCGAGGTAGGCCAGGTCGCGGGCCAGGGTGGCCGGGTTACAGGAGACGTAGACGACGCGTTTCGGTTTGCTCTGGGCGATGGCTTTGAGGACCGGTTCGCCGCAGCCGGCCCGGGGCGGGTCGAGGACGATGACGTCAGGACGGACGCCATCCCGGATGAGTTCCGGCAGTTTATAGATGGCATCGCCTAAGATGAACTGGGCATTGCTGACGTGGTTGTCCTTGGCATTGCGGACGGCGTCGCGGATGGCCGGGGCGACGATTTCGATGCCATAGACCTGCTTGGCTTTCTGGGCCAGGAACAAGGTAATCGTCCCGGTGCCGCAGTAGACGTCGGCGACGGTTTCGCCGCCTTTGAGGTCGGCAAAATCGAGGGCCGTTTCATAGAGGCGCTGGGCCTGTTCGCTGTTGACCTGGAAGAAGGACTGGGCCGAAATGTGGAAGGTCAAGGGGCCGATGGAATCGTGAATGGTCCCCTTGCCGTAAACGGTCTTGGTCTTGGGTCCTAAGATGACGTTGGTATGGCGCTTATTGACGTTCTGGACGACGCTGGTCAGGCCGGGGATGTCGCGGCGCAGGCGCTGGACCAAATCTTTCATATGCGGCACCATGTCGCAGGCCGTGACCAGACAGACCATGATTTCACCCGTATGGACGCCGACGCGGCCCATGATGTGGCGGACAATGCCCGTCCGGGCGTCTTCGTCATAGGCGGGAATCTTGAAGTCCTTCATCCACTGGCGGACGACGGCAACGATGGCGTTGTTCCCTTCTTTTTGGATGGCACAGTCCGTCACGTTGATGACTTCATGCGTGGCAGCGGCAAAACAGCCGATGGCCACTTTCCCTTTCCCCGCAGCCGCTACGGGGAACTGCATCTTATTGCGGTAATGCCAAGGGGTCTTGGCTCCCAGCGTCGGCAGAACATCGATTCCCTGCAGATGGCCGATGCGTTCCAGCGCATCCCGGACCTGCTGGCGTTTTTCCTTCAATTCGCCTTCATAGCTCAGGTGCTGGAGCTGACAGCCGCCGCAGCGGTCATAGACGGGACACTGGGGCTGAATCCGGTCCGGTGAAGGCTTCAAGACTTCGACCAGGGCTGCCGCAGCATAGTTCTTTTTGACCAGGGTAATCCGGGCCCGGACCTGTTCGCCGGGCAGGGCGAAGGGCACGAAGACCGTAAAGCCTTCATAGCGCCCGACGCCTTCGCCGCTGGTGCCCAGGCGGACGATGGATATATCATAGGTTTTCCCCTTCTGGACGGGGATTTGCCGTGTTTCTTTCATGAGGTTCCTTTCTATTTAGACGATGATTTCACTGATGACCGGTTCCTGGACGGGAGCCTGTTCTGGCGTGACGATGATGTGGTCGGCGACCTGCTGGGCCAGGGCCATCATATCGGCCTCTTTTTTGCCGTATAAGGTAAACAGGGCTTCGCCGGGACGGACCGGGTCATAGAGCTCTTTGAACAGGCGGATGCCGACCATGGGGTCGATGGCATCTTCCTTGCGGGCCCGGCCGGCTCCCATAGCCATGGCGATTTCGCCAAGGGCCCGGCCATCGATGCGGGTAATATAGCCTTCATCGGTGCAGACCGCCGTAAAGACCTGCGCTGCCTTGGTGAGAGGCCGCTTGCCAATCCACGAGGTACTGCCGCCCTGGGCTTTGACGAATTCCCGGAACTTGGCCAGGCCCTTGCCAGAAGCGACGAGGTCGCGGATCATGGCTCTCCCCTGCCCTTCGTCCTGGGCTTTGCCGCCGACGATGAGCATCTGGGCGCCGATGGCTTCGACGACTTCCATGAGCCGCCGTCCGCCTTTGCCCGATAAAGCTTCCACCGCTTCATCGACTTCCAGGCAGTTGCCGATTGCCGTCCCCAGCGGCGCTTCCATGGACGTGACGACGGCCCGCGTCGGACGGCCGGCCAGATTGCCGATACCGACCATCGTCTTGGCCAGTTCCCGGGCTCTCTCTTTGGTCTTCATGAAGGCGCCGTCGCCATACTTGACATCGAGGACGATGGCATCGGCGCCGGAGGCGATTTTCTTGCTCATAATCGAGCTGGCAATGAGGGGGATGCTTTCTACTGTCGCCGTGGCATCGCGCAGGGCGTAGAGCAGTTTATCGGCCGGGGCGATTTCACCGGACTGGGTGATGAGGGACAAGCCGATACGGCGCACTTGTTCCAAAAACTGCTGTTCCGGCAGGACGACGTGAAAGCCGGGGATGGATTCCAATTTATCGGCGGTGCCGCCGGTGAATCCCAGGCCGCGGCCGCTCATCTTGGCGACGGGGACCCCGGCCGCAGCGACTAAGGGGGCGACGATGAGCGTCGTCGTGTCGGCAATGCCGCCGGTACTGTGCTTGTCGACTTTGATGCCCGGTATGGAGGACAAATCGACCATATCGCCGGAATGTGCCATGGCCAGCGTCAGTTCTTTCGTTTCTTCATAAGTCATGCCCTGGAAATAGACGGCCATGAGCCAGGCCGCTGCCTGGTAGTCAGCGATACGCCCGGCCGTATAGTCCTCGATGAAGCGTGTGATTTCCGCTTTCGTCAGGACTTTGCCGTCCCGTTTATGTTCGATGCAGTCGATAGGCCACATAGGATCACCTCAGTTCCGATAAAAAGCTGGTGCCGAATTCAAGACCGGTCAGGCCGAAATTATCCATGATGGTCTTTCCCAGGTCAGCATAGGTCTGGCGGATGCCCAGGTCCACCGAAGTGTTCAAGGCCGGGCTGTAGAGCAGGAGCGGCACCCGTTCGCGCGTGTGGTCCGTGCCGTGCCAGGTCGGGTCGTTGCCGTGGTCCGACGTGATGACCAGCAGTTCGTCATCCTGGATTTCCGTCAAAAGCTGGCCCAATTCCTGGTCGAAAGCTTCCAGGCAATCGGCATAGCCTTTGACGTTGCGGCGGTGGCCGTACATGCTGTCGAAGTCGACGAAGTTGGCCATGAGCAGGCCCTTATCCTTGCGATGGGCTGCCAGCTGGGCCCGCAGGGTTTCCATGTCTTCGTGGTTGTTGGCCGTATGATACGATTCGGTCAGGCCGATATGGGCGTAGATATCGCCGATTTTGCCGACACCGACGACAGCATAGCCTGCTTCGGACAAATAGGAAAAGACCATCTTCCGCTTAGGCATACGGCTGTAGTCGCGGCGGTCTCCAGTGCGGACGAAGTGTCCCTGGGTCCCGATAAACGGGCGGGCAATGATGCGGCCTACTTCATAGGGGCCGACGCAGACTTCGCGGCGTGTAATGTCGCAGATACGATACAATTCTTCCAAGGGAATGACATCGTTATGGGCGGCAATCTGGAAGACACTGTCTGCCGACGTGTAGACGATAGGCAGGCCGGTGCGGAAATGGTCCGGCCCCAGTCGTTCGATGATTTCCGTGCCCGAGGCGATTTCATTGCCGATATAGCCGTAGCCCGTCTTTTCCGTAAAGGTCTTCAAGAGGTCCGGCGGGAAGGCATTAGGGAAGGTCGGGAAAGGATTTTCTACGGGATTACCCATAAATTCCCAATGGCCGCTGGTCGTATCCTTACCGGCCGAGATTTCCTGCATGAGGCCGTACGAACCGACGACGTCCGCCGGTTCCGCATGGATATGGGCGACGCGGCCCAGGCCCAGGCGGCGCAGGTTGGGCACCTTCAAAGGCACGTTGGCGTCGATATGGCCATACGTATCGGCCCCTTTGTCGCCAAACTTTTCGGCATCCGGAGCATCGCCGGCGCCGACGCTGTCCGTCACGATAACGATGATACGATTGAATTTCATAAGAATCCCTCCTTATAATCCCGGTAAATACTTGCGGGCTTTTTCAAAGGCTGCGATGGTCTTGGCATCGGTAATTTCGTTCTTATCGATGAGGTCTTCCATTTCCTTGGGCGTATAGTATTCGATGTTCATGAATTCGTCATCATCGAGGTGCTGTTTCCCTTTCTGGAGACCCCGTGCCAGGTAGAGGTAAATCCGTTCACTGCAGAATCCCGGCGACGTATAGGTATAGCCCAAGGGCAGGATTTCCGAAGCCGTGACGCCGGCTTCTTCTTCCAGTTCCCGGGCTGCGCAGTAATCGGGCGATTCGCCGTCGTGTTCGATTTTTCCGGCCGGTACTTCCAACATGGCCTGGGCAGCGGCATAGCGGTACTGGCGGACGAGGATAATCTTGCCGTCATTCGTCAGCGGCAGGATAGCGCAGGCCCCGAAATGCCAGACGGCTTCGCGCGTTGCCTTCTTCTTTTCACCGCCCTGCCCGTCATCAATCGAAACGGTATCGACCGTAACGTGCAGGACCCGTCCCTTCATTATTTCCTTACGAGAAACCAGTGTTTCCTTGCTAATACTCACTTGATTCATCATCCTTTCGAAAAAAAGGCTCCCCTAATAGGGGAGCTGGCAGCCGCAGGCTGGCTGAGAGGTTGTTTTTTCAGTGCAACCCTTCCGGCCCGTTGGGCCACCTCCCCTATCAGGGGAGGCAAAACCCTCCAGATAGGTATATTATCTCATTTTCACTTTTTTACTTTCCCGTGCTGCCGATGCCGCCAGTGCGGATACCGCTGGCAGCGTCGTCGTTGACAGTCAGGTACTTCATGAAGATTCCCTGACCGATGCGTTCTCCCTTTTCCAGGGTATAGGCCTGATCATTCGTATTATAATAGGCAATCATGATATGCCCTTCATTGTCGGCATTGTTATAGTAGTCGCTGTCGACGATGCCCGTGCTGTTGGCCAGCATAAGGCCCTTTTTGAAAGCCAGGCTGGAGCGGATGAAAATGGAAAGGTATTCATCTTCTTCCATAAAGGCTTTCAAGCCTGTCGGAACGACGGTGACAGCATGCGGCGCCAGGACCGTCGTTTCTGCAGCTTCCAGGTCATAGCCGGCACTCTTGGCCGTCTTGCGGACGGGAAGGTGGATGCCGCAGCCTTCATAAGCCGTGACGATTTCAAATCCTCTGCCTGCCATAATCCCTACCGTTTCTGGCGGTCGTGGTTGTTATGACCGCCGCGGGGACCCCGGCTGCGATGGGACGGACCTTCGTCGCCGCCGCCCAACAGGGCTTTGCGGGACAAGTTGACACGGCCCTGGCTGTCGATTTCGACGCATTTGACCATGATTTCATCGCCAACGTGGACGACGTCTTCGACTTTTTCAACTCGTTCCTTAGCCAGCTGGGAAATATGGACCAGGCCTTCTTTGCCCGGCAGGACTTCGACGAAAGCCCCGAAGTTCATGATACGCGTAACTTTGCCGACATAGGTCTTGCCGACTTCGACGTCTTCAGTCAGTTTTTCAATCCATTCTTTGGCTTTCTGGCCGCTTTCGCCGTCGACAGCCGCGATGTATACCAGGCCCGAATCGTCGATATCGATTTTAGCGCCTGTTTCTTCGGTGATCTGCTTGATCATCTTGCCGCCCGGCCCGATGACGTCGCGGATCTTATCGGGTTTGATGTGCATGGAAATGATGCGCGGTGCGTACGGAGAGAGCTCCTTTCGCGGTTCACTGATGACCTGCATCATCTTGCTCATGATATGCATACGGCCTTCATGAGCCTGTTTCAAAGCCTGAGCCAGGATTTCACGGCTGAGGCCTTTGATTTTAATATCCATCTGGATAGCCGTGACACCTTTCATGGTACCGGCCACTTTGAAGTCCATGTCGCCCAAAGCGTCTTCCATGCCCTGGATATCGGTCAGGATTGTGAAGTCGTCGCCTTTGGTGACCAGACCCATAGCGACACCGGCAACGGGCGCCTTAATGGGCACGCCGGCATCCATGAGGGCCAGGGTGCTGCCGCAGACACTGCCCATGGAGCTGGAACCGTTCGATTCGAGGACTTCCGATACGACGCGGATGGCATACGGGAATTCTTCTTCGCTCGGCATAACCTGAGTCAATGCGCGTTCTGCCAGTTTGCCGTGACCGATTTCACGACGGCCGGGACCGCGGGACGATTTCGTTTCGCCGACGCAGAAGGACGGGAAATTGTAATGGTGCATGTAGCGGCGGTCCGTTTCCAGACCAACGCCATCGATGTGCTGGCATTCCGACAGCGGAGCCAGGGTGCAGAAGCTCATGATCTGCGTCTGGCCGCGGGTGAAGAGGCCGGTGCCGTGCGTGCGGGCAAAGAGGCCAACTTCGCAGCTGACCGGGCGGACTTCGTCGACGCGGCGGCCGTCCGGACGGATTTTGTCGACGGCAATCATGTGGCGGACGATTTCCTTGATCATTTTCTGCGTAACTTCAGCGACATCATCGGCATTTTCCGGATAGATGTCGGCGAAGTGTTCATAAATATCGGCTTCGACAGCGTCCATTTTTTCTTCGCGTTCAACTTTATCGGCCGTGAAGATAGCCTTCTTCATGGCTTCTTCGCCATACGTGTGGACAGCTTCGACGATATCTGCCGGCGGTTCTTTTTCGACGAATTCCTGTTTCGGTACGGAAATCTTATCGAGGAAACCGAGCTGGAATTCAACGACCTTCTTGATTTCTTCATGGGCGAACATGATGGCATCGAGGACCTGTTCTTCCGGAACTTCATGAGCGCCGCCTTCAACCATGAGGATGGCGTCTCTCGTACCGGCGACGACGATATCCATATCACTCTGTTCGCTCTGGGCGACGGTCGGGTTGATGATGAACTGACCATCGACGCGGCCGACGCGGACACCGGCAATCGGGCCTGCGAAAGGAATGTGGGACATGCACAGGGATACAGAAGCGCCGATCATAGCGGCGATTTCCGGGGCGTTGTCATGGTCTACGCAGAAATCATAAGCCACGACGTGGACGTCATGACGGTATGTCTTCGGGAAGAGCGGACGGATCGGACGGTCGATGAGGCGGGCAAAAAGCGTAGCCGATTCAGGCGGTTTGCCTTCGCGTTTGATGAAGCCGCCGGGAATCTTGCCGACGGAGTACATCTTTTCTTCATAGTCGACGGTGAGCGGGAAAAAGTCAGCGTCTTCACGCGCTTCCTTCGAGCCCGTAGCCGTGACGAAAACGGCTGTGTCGCCATAACGGACCAATGCGGCACCGCTGGCCTGTTTAGCCAGTTTACCGACTTCAATCACCAGCGGGCGGCCGGCGAAATCCATTTGGAATTTCTGTTCTTCCATTGTTACCTCCTTGAATTCACAGGTGATAGGCACTAGTCCGGGAACATCGGCGATATACCCAGGCTACAACCTACCACCCTGTGTCCTGAAAAAAGAGGCTGATGCAGTCACATCAGCATCAGCCTCACAGTATGCGAGATTATTTACGCAAGTTCAATTTTTCGAGAATTGCACGATAACGATTGAGATCGTGTTTCTGCAAGTAACCGAGCAAGTTACGGCGCTGGCCGACGAGTTTCAACAGGCCGCGGCGGGATGCATGGTCCTTTTTGTGGCTGCGGAGATGTTCCGTCAAATAGATGATGCGGCTCGTAAGGAGCGCAATCTGTACTTCCGGAGAACCCGTATCGTTTTCATTGGCACCAAATTTAGCTACGATTGCTTTCTTTTCTTCTACGCTTAACATTGTATCTTTCCTCCATGTGTAAAAAATTAAATCTATTCGCAAAGTGCTAAGTGATCGTCGGAGTCATCGAGACACCGAGCACCCGTACGACATAGCTATTATACTATACCCGGCCAGTTGTGTAAAGGGGATTTTCGTGGTTCGTGGTTCGTGGTTCGTGGCTAGGGACTGTCGCACGTGAGTTGATATTTTTAATCCTATACGACCTACGATTAACGACCTACAATCAACGTAAAAAGAGGTTGTCTTCAAAGGCAGCCTCTTTTATGACCTTGTCAAAAAGGCCGCTTTCGCTTATACTATACTAAAAAGGTTGTATTTAACAAATTGTTAGAAATAAAGGAGCGTTATTTATGAAGAAATATGATGTCATTGTCATCGGTACGGGGGCTGCCAACATCGTGACCGATGCGGCCCTGGCCCAGGAGCTGCAGGTAGCCGTCATTGAACGCGGCCGTTTTGGCGGGACCTGCCTGAACCGCGGCTGCATCCCGACGAAGGTCATGGTCACGGCGGCCAACCGCATCCGCGAAATCCGCGAAGGGAGCCGTATCGGCGTCTTTGCCGACAAGGTCCGCCTGGACTGGGATATCTTATCGAAACGGCTGTGGGAAAAGGTCGATGAAAGCCCGGCTATCCAGCGCTATTACGACCAGTTCCCCAATGTCGACACCTTTAACGGCACGGCGTCTTTCGTCGATAACCACACTGTCGCCATCGCTCTGAACGACGGCAGCAGCCTCACCTTGACGGGCGATAAGATATTCGTCGCCACCGGCGGCCGGACGAATATCCCTTCCCTGCCGGGCCTGGAAGAAGCCGGCTATGTAACTTCGGAATCGTTCTTCGGCCCGTCGTACCCGAAAAAGCCCTACCAGAGCCTGATCATCATCGGCGGCGGCCCCATTGGCTGTGAATTCGCCCACGTCTTCGACGCTGCCGGCACCAAGGTCACCATAGTCCAGCACAATGTCCGCCTCCTGCCCAAGGAAGACCCGGCCGTATCGGCGTTCGTCCTTAAACAGTTCCAGCGCTACGGCATGGACATCCGCCTCAATAAAGACACGGTTTCGGTCACTCAGCGCGATGGCCTGAAGGTCCTCTCTTTCCGCGACCGCACGACCGGTGAAGAAGGCCAAGTAGCCGCCGAAGAAATCCTGGTCGCGCCGGGCATCCGTCCCATGACGGAACTGCTGCACCTGGAAAATACCGACGTCCGCCTGGACAAGCGCGGCTATATCGAAACGAATGAATTCCTGGAAACGACGGCTGAAAATATCTGGGCCCTGGGCGACGTCAACGGCCTGGCCCCCTTCCGCCACAAGGCCAATTATGAAGCGGAAATCCTGGCGCACAACCTCTTTTCCGGAAACGAACCGGAAACGTGGCGCTGGGCCGACTACGATACGGTGCCGGCCGTCACCTACACCTATCCCGAAGCGGCCCATGTCGGCCTGACGGAAGAACAGGCCCTGAAGAAAGGCTATGACGTCGAAACGGCCATCAACCATTATTCGGCGTCGGCCAAAGGTTATGCCATGGGCTATGAACCGGGCGATGAAGACGACGGCTTCGTCAAATTGGTCATCGACAAGAAGACCCATTTCATCCTCGGCGCCCACATCGTCGGCCCCGAAGCGTCCATCCTCATCCAGCCTTTCATCAATAACCTCATGAGCGGCACTCACGTCATCCACCCGGTCCACGAAGATATCGCATCGCCGACAGCGCAGGCCCTGCGGGCCAAACCGTTGACGCGGACCCTCAATCCCAAATCAGTCTACACCTTCAGCGAAACCATGACGCCCCACCCGTCCCTGTCGGAAGTCGTCATGTGGACGCGGTATTATTATGAAGGGAAATAGGAAAAAGCGGCTGTCCTTTGAAGACAGCCGCTTTTTAGTGGCTAGTGGCTAGTGGCTAGTGGTTAGTGGTTAGTGGTTCGTGGTTCGTGGTTCGTAGGGGCCGTCCCAAAGGGCGGCCCGCTTGTGGGAATCCCGTGGACCGCTTTCGTAGGGGCCGTCCTGTAAAGGCGGCCCGCTTGTGGGAATTCCGTGGCTCGTGGTTCGTGGTTAGCGGATGGGGTTTTATTTGTAGGGGCGACCACGTGCCTTTTCAGCCCGTCAGGTCATGACTGTAAGGAATGGCAGGACGGTTGCTGAAACGGACCGCAGTAGAGGGGGCGCCCGTTGGATATTGGGATGATTTCTCCAGCAGGCTGATTGGGAAAGCACACATATGCTGGAGCTGGCTTGCTGCAGCAAGCCCCTACCATTCCAGGGGTTAGCGGAGCTAGTTTTTAGTTGCTAAGGCGATGCGGACCAGGGTCAGCATAATCGGGACTTCGGTCAGGACGCCGACCGTCGTCGCCAGGGCGGCCGGGCTGGTGACGCCAAAGAGTGCAATGGCTACGGCAACGGCCAATTCAAAGAAGTTGGAAGCACCGATGAACCCAGCCGGTGCCGCAATGTCAAAGGGCAGTTTCAGCAGCCGGCAGGCTCCGTAGGCCAGGAAGAAGATGAAGAAGGTCTGCAAGGTAAGGGGAATCGCAATGAGAACGATGTGAAGCGGATTCGACAAGATGACCTGAGCCTGGGAGCTGAAAATAATGACCAGCGTCAGCAGTAGGCCCCACGTCGTCGCCGAGTCGAATTTGTGGACAAAGTGCTGTTCAAAATAATCGAGGCCTTTCCGTTTGATGACAGTCATCCGGGTCAGGATACCCCCTGCCAGGGGAATGACGACGAACAGGAAGATACTGACAAAGAGTACACTATAAGGCACCGTAACTTGTGAAACCCCTAAAAGGAACTTGACGATAGGTACGAAAGCGATGAGGATGATTAAATCATTCGTCGCGACCTGGACGACAGTATAGGCCGGATTCCCTTTGACCAGCGTACTCCAGACGAACACCATGGCCGTACAGGGAGCCGCCCCGAGCAGTACGGCGCCAGCCAGGTATTGCCGGGCCAGGTCCGCAGGAATCCAGGAATCAAAGAGGACGAAAAGGAAGAACCAGGCGATGGCGTACATGGTAAAAGGTTTGATGAGCCAGTTGGCAATCCAAGTGACGAACAAGCCTTTCGGCTGGCGTCCTACGGCTTTGATGCTCTGAAAGTCGACTTTCATCATCATCGGGTAAATCATGACCCAGATCAAAATAGCAATAGGGATAGAAATCCCCATGACCTGCAGGGTATCTAAAAAAGCTGGCACAGCCGGAAGGGCATACCCGATGGCTACGCCGACGACCATACATAACAGGACCCAAAGGGTCAGATAGCGCTGAAAAAAGCTGATGCCTGCGTGTGATTCATGTTCCATGATAACGCGCCTCCTATGAATAGATAGATTGAAATGTATAAATGTTTACTATCTGAAAAAGGGCTTGCTGCACGAGGACAAGCCCTTTTACTCCAAACGCTGAACTACAAACTACAATTCCCCCAGGACGTCGCCACGGACTTCGTCGGGGCGCCAGGCGATGAGGGCGGTGTGGCCCTGGGTGTGCTCGTCGACTTTGTTAATCCAGGCGATTTCGTGGGAAGCTTTGGCTTTTAGCAGCGGGCTCGTCGTCCGGGCCTGATAGAAGGACTTGTTGATGACCCACCATTTCGAGCGCAGCTTCGTCCGCTTCAGGTCCGCTTCCAGGCGCAGGGCTTCATAGACCGGCGTCGCTTCGGGCAGGGTGACGATGACGACTTCCGTTTCTTCCCCTTTCAGGCGCGGCAGCAAGTGCTGTACGGACAGCGGCGTCGAACCATGAGTCCGGCGGATTTCCCGGTCGTAGCTTTCGGTCGATTCCAGTAGCAGCAGCGTATGGCCTGTCGGCGCCGTATCGATGACGACGATCTGGTCATCGGCGTCTTCGACGATATCGGCAAAGGCATGGAAGACGGCGATTTCCTGGGTGCACGGCGAGCGCAGATCTTCTTCGATGTAGGCCAGGTCCGACGGGCCCAGGCCGTTGGCTCTGGCCTGATTCAAGACTTCATCCTGGTATTTTTTCAGTTCCTGTTTTTCGTCGATATGGCTCAGGGTCAGGTTATCGGTCTGACTGACGACGTACTGCAAGTGGGCTGCCGGGTCGGTCGTCGTCAAATGGACGCGATGACCGCGGCGGGCCAGCCCCATGGCGATGGCGGCAGCGACAGTCGTCTTGCCGACGCCGCCCTTGCCCATGGTGAAGATGACTTTACGCTGATGGGCTTCCAAGTCATCGATGACCGCCTGCAAAGGCTGGACCCGTTCCAGCGTCAGTGCCGTCACCGCTTCCTTCACTTCGCCTTTAAGCAGGGCCCGGACGTGGTCCAGGCCGGTGATGTTATACGTCCGCAAGGGAATCTGGAAGCGCGGCAGATTCGCGATGGCTTCGGGCATATCCTTCAGGGCAGCCTGCTGTTTTTCATATAAGGTCTGCGTCGCTTCGTCATCCCACGAGGCTAACAGGCCGTTGATGATGAGCTGCTGGTTGGCAATGCCCAGGGCGGCCAGTTCCTTCGAAGCCCGGGCCGCTTCTTTCAGCGGCAGGGCATCGGGACGGGCGACGAGGAGCATCGTCGTCTGATTCCCGTCAGCCAGGGTCTGGACGGCCTGTTTATACAGTTCTTTCCGCGATTCCAGTCCCGACAGCTGGCCCAGGCAGGATGCGCCGTGTTTGCTCTTCTGGATGAACTGGCTCCAGGCCGACGGCAGCTGCAGCATGCGCAGGGTATGGCCCGTCGGCGCCGTATCGAAGATGATATGGTCGTACTCGCGAGCGACGGTTTCATCGGTGAGAAAATTGGTGAATTCGTTGAAGGCGGCGATTTCCACGGTGCAGGAACCGGACAGCTGTTCTTCCATGTTGCGCAGGGCCGCTTCCGGCAGGAGGCCGCGATAAGGCCCGATGACGCTGTCCCGATATTCGGCCGCGGCCTGGACCGGGTCGAGGTTAGCTACGGCCAGGTTGGGAACGGCCGCAATAGGCGTGCTCTTGTTGGTCAGTTCCATGGAAAAGACGTCCTGCAGATTCGACGCCGGGTCGGTACTGATGAGCAGGACCTTTTGGCCGGCATCAGCCAGGGCGACGGCGGTGGCACAGGCGACGGACGTCTTGCCGACGCCGCCCTTGCCGGTCAGGAAGAGGTATTTCGTCTGGACGACGTGAAAGGGGTCGTAGAGGATCATTTACAGTCACCTCCGCAGCAGCACGACGAGCTTTCCGGTTCGGCCGGCGTGTCACCGCAGCAGCACGACGAGGCTTCGCTTTCAGCCGGTGCATCGCCACAGCAGCAGGACGCCGTTTCTTCGGCGTTGTCACCGCAGCAGCTGCTGTCTCCAGCGGGCTGGGCTTCTGCGAGAATGGCCGGGTCGAAGCCGATGAGGCTGGCAAATTCATCATTGGTCGGATAGCGGCCGGCAAACTGGACGGCGCCGTCGACGAGGATGAGGGGCAGGTCTTCGGGACCGTGATGCTGGAGAAAATCCGTAACGGCCTTGGTCTGGACGAATTTCAGCGGTGCACTAGTCAGGTTATAGCGGCCGACATCGATGCCGTGCTTTTTCAGCGTATCCAGGACCGTCGATATACGCAAGAGTTCCGGGTCGATAGAAGGACCGCAGAGACCGGTTGGGCAGCACATGGCCTGTTCAAAGATTTCCATATGTTTCATGATAAAAGACCTCCTAAAAAAATTCATATATTTACATTTATCAATGTATAAGCTGAAAAAACAGCCTGCCTTACTGGCAGCGGCAGGCTTCATCCTCTGCCGGCACTGCGCTGGGCTGGAATAAGTCGTGGACGGCCTGTTCCAGGACCTGAGCCTGGGTACGGTTGAGGGAATAATAGACCCACTTCCCTTCCTTGCGGCCCGTGACCAGCTGGGCATCGCAGAGGATCTTCATGTGGTGTGACAGCGTCGGCTGGGACAGATTCAGATGTTCCAGGAGCACGCAGGCACAGCGTTCCCCCTGCCGCAGGAGCGACAAGATGCGCAGACGCTTTTCATCGCCCAGGGCCTTGAATACGCGGACCGCTTCCCTTTCCTCCATCACGACGCCTCCTTTCATATTGAAGTTTATCAATCTATAGGTAGAGTATAGCAGACACATTGACGTTTGTCAATGTATCTGCTCGTGGCTAGCGGCTAGTGTATAGTCTCTTCCATATATACAACAATCGGTCATTTGCTTAAATCCGGGTACAAAGACACCAGTTTGACTCTGGCTTTTTCCTTGTTGAATAGCCAATGAATCG